>NZ_LGIT01000012.1 GCF_001187865.1 Klebsiella sp. RIT-PI-d | reverse complement strand
GGGAACTGCCAGGCATCAAATTAGCAGTATGGCACAGACCTTTGTGGCAGTTCACTACTCGACAGAGAGTAGGACAAAAGCGAAAGCTTTTGAACGTTGCGCAGCAACGGCCCGAAGGGTGAATTACGACGTAATTCATAAACTGCCAGGCATCAAATTAAGCGTGCTGATATGGCTCAGTTGGTAGAGCGCACCCTTGGTAAGGGTGAGGTCCCCAGTTCGACTCTGGGTATCAGCACCAGTTTTAAGATTAACGTTCGGCGCTCAGAAAAGAATTTGTCTGGCGGCAATAGCGCGGCGGTCCCACCTGACCCCATGCCGAACTCAGAAGTGAAACGCCGTAGCGCCGATGGTAGTGTGGGGTCTCCCCATGCGAGAGTAGGGAACTGCCAGACATCAATTAAGTGAAAAGGCCATCCGCAAGGATGGCCTTTTTGCGTTTATATCAGTCAAAATAGCCTGCCTTTTCTTAGTGCAAAACTGTTTAAACAAGCCCGGTAAAGAAAGTTATACCGGGCGATACCATAATTAATGAATAACCTGCGATAAAAATGCGCGGGTGCGCTCAGATTTAGGGTGGGCAAAAAATTCATCTGGCGCTGCCTGCTCAACAATTTCTCCGCGATCCATGAAAATCACCCGATCCGCTACAGTACGTGCAAAGCCCATTTCATGCGTTACGCACAGCATAGTCATACCTGACTGTGCCAGGCCAATCATGGTATCGAGAACCTCTTTAACCATTTCAGGATCGAGTGCAGATGTCGGCTCATCAAACAGCATTATCTTGGGTTTCATACACAGAGAACGCGCAATCGCCACGCGCTGCTGCTGACCACCCGAGATTTGGCCAGGAAATTTATGCGCATGCTCGGCAATTCTCACGCGCTCCAGATAATGCATAGCCAGGGCTTCCGCTTCTTTTTTAGGGATCTTACGTACCCATATTGGTGCCAGCGTACAGTTTTGCAGCACAGTTAAGTGTGGGAAAAGATTAAAGTGCTGAAATACCATCCCGACTTCCTGACGTACTCTTTCGATATTACGAATATCGTCATTCAACTCTATGCCATCGACAACAATCCTGCCCTGCTGATGTTCCTCCAGGTGGTTGATACAGCGAATCGTTGTTGATTTTCCTGATCCAGAAGGACCACAGAGGACAATACGTTCTCCCTGTTTCACCTTCAAATTGATATCTTTTAAAACGTGAAACTGACCGTACCATTTGTTGACATTATCCAGCGTGATCATCGCGTCGGCAGGTTGCATTGTAATTTGATTCATAAAATCCTCAGTGCGGTGTACGCCCGGTATTAAAGCGCTTCTCCAGATGTTGGCTATAGCGCGACATGCTGAAACAAAAGATCCAATAGATCATGGCGGCAAAAACATACCCTTCTGTCGACATTCCCAGCCAGGCGGGATCGACGGTAGCCTGCTGTACGCTGCTAAACAGATCGAACAAACCGATGATGATCACCAGGCTGGTATCCTTAAACAGTGCGATAATCGTATTCACGAGGCCCGGGATAACCAGCTTTAGCGCCTGAGGCATAATGACCAGCGCCTGCGTTTTCCAGTAGCCGAGCGCCAGCGATTCAGCAGCTTCATATTGCCCTTTCGGCAATGCCTGCAAACCACCGCGCACGACTTCTGCTACATAGGCAGACTGGAACAAGATGACCCCCACCAGGGCACGGATTAGCTTATCAATACTGGTGCCCTCTGCCATAAACAGCGGCAACATAACTGATGACATAAAGAGGACCGTGATCAGCGGCACACCGCGCCAGAACTCAATAAAAATGACGGATAAGATCCGCACCACCGGCATAGTAGATCGTCGCCCAAGCGCCAGTAGTATCCCTAATGGTAACGCTCCGGCGATACCCACTGAGGCGATGATAAGCGTTAACGTCAGGCCACCCCAGACGCGGGTTTCCACGCGCTCCAGTCCGGCAAATCCGCCATACAACAAAAACCAGACGAGCAGCGGATAAACGATCGCCCAGGTTGCAATATAACGCCCGCGATGCGGCATACCCTTCCAGAACATTACTGCAATAGAAATCAGACCGATGATGAGAGCCAGATTAATGCGCCAGCGCTGATCGTGCGGATAAAGTCCATACATAAACTGTCCAAAGCGCTGATGAATAAATACCCAGCATGCACCTGCTTTTGTACAGTCAGAACGTGTTGTTCCCACCCAGTTTGCCTGTAATAACGCCCAGTTAACTAATGGCGGGATCAGTTCCCACATCAACCAGATACAGACAATCGTCAGTAGACTATTAGACCAGCTTGAAAATAAGTTTTTCCGTATCCAGACGATGGCCTGACTCGATGTGGCCCGGGTCTGACGTGGAGGATGAGACAGCAGTGCTTTTGTCATTCCCGATCCTTAACGCTCAATCAGCGCAATGCGTCGATTGTAGATATTCATCAGCAGAGAAATGATGAGGCTAATAATCAAATAAACTGACATTGTGATGGCAATAGTCTCTATTGCCTGACCGGTCTGATTCAGCACCGTTCCCGCGAAAAGAGAAACCATATCTGGATAACCGATTGCCGCCGCCAGCGATGAGTTTTTAACGATATTCAGATACTGGCTGGTGAGCGGCGGAATAATGACCCGCAGCGCCTGAGGGATAATAACCTGGCGAAGAGTGACCGGATTCGGCAGACCTAATGAACGAGCGGCTTCATGCTGACCGTGAGGCACAGCCTGAATGCCAGCCCGGATAATTTCAGCAATAAATGCCGAAGTATAAACCGATAGAGCCAGTGTTAATGCCGCCAGTTCGGGAATAAGCACCATGCCGCCGCGGAAGTTAAAGCCCCGCAATTGCGGAATATCCCAGTGCAGCGCAGGACCGACTATCCAGTGAGCGATCAGCGGCAACGCAATAAACATGATGATAATGGTGGGCCAGGATCGGCGTAATTGTCCGGTTTTAAGCTGGTGTGCTTTATTGTACCGATACAGACCAACTGAGAGGGCAATGGCAATCAGAAGCGCGAGTATAAAGCCTGTAATACCTTCTCCCATCTGTGGCGCAGGGATATACAAGCCGCGATTGCTTAGAAAAACCAACTCAAAAGCCTCTACTGCTTGCCTTGGTCCGGGCAAATTACGCAATACGGCAAAATACCAAAAGAAAATTTGCAATAGCGGTGGAATATTACGAAATGTCTCGATATAAACCGTAGATATTTTGCGCAATAACCAGTTGTCAGAAAGACGAGCCAGACCGAGAAAGAAGCCCAGGAAAGAGGCGAAAACAATACACAGCGCCGAAACCAAAAGGGTGTTACATAATCCGACAAGAAATACACGACCATAGGTATCGCCCTGTTCATAATCAATCAGATGCTGAACAATTCCAAATCCGGCGCTGCGATCGAGAAATGCAAAACCAGAAGTAATCCCACGATTATTCAGATTAGTTATGGTGTTATGAATCAAATATACGGCGACGCTGACAACAGCCGCTATCGCCAGAATTTGAAATAGCCAGGCACGAACCGCGGGGTTGGAAAAGGACCACGATCCTTTTACGGCTGGGCGGCGATGTGACATAAGCAAACCTCTGTTACTATGACTCTGGGTAAGGCACCGCCTGAGCGGTGCCCGTTACATCGCGCTGTATTAACGTACCGGCGGAGCGTACTGAATACCGCCGTTATTCCAGAGATTGTTCTGCCCGCGTTTGATTTTCAGAGGGCTTTCAGACCCGACGTTACGTTCGAACACTTCGGCATAATTACCGACTTTTTTGATAATGTTATAAGCCCACTTATTATCAAGCTTCAGATCCTTACCATAATCACCCTCTTTGCCTAACAGGTGCGCCATATCCGGCGTGGCAGGGTTTGCCGCTTTTTCATCGACGTTCTTCGAGGTGATCCCCATTTCTTCCGCATTCAGCATGGCGAACAGCGTCCAGCGAACAACTGCAAACCATTCATCATCACCGCGGCGAACAACCGGACCCAGCGGCTCTTTCGAAATGACTTCAGGCAGGACGATCCATTCGCCTGGGGTACTTAGCTTGATGCGCAGAGCATAAAGTTGCGACTGGTCAGAGGCCAGAGTATCGCAGCGGCCAGATTCCAGGGCTTTGGCAGATTCGTCAGAGCGATCGAAAGTGACAGGGGTATATTTCATATTGTTGGATTTAAAGTAATCGGCCACGTTCAGCTCGGTATCAGTTCCTGCCTGAATACATACTGTTGCACCATCAAGCTCTTTCGCGCTTTTTAGCCCGGCTTTATTGTGGGTAAGAAAACCGATACCGTCATAATACGTTACGCCGGTAAAGGTCATTCCCATACCTGCATCGCGCGATGAGGTCCAGGTCGTATTACGGGATAACATATCGACTTCGCCTGATTGCAGCGCGGTGAAACGCTCTTTCGCCGTGAGAGGGGTATATTTCACTTTACTATCATCGCCAAACAGGGCGGCAGCCACGCCACGACAAATGTCCACATCAATACCGGTGAACTTACCGTTAGCGTCCGCGTACGAAAAGCCCGGCAATCCGTCACTGATCCCACACTGTACGAAACCTTTCTTTTTCACAGCATCAAAAGTGGTACCTGCATGAGCCTGACTCGTAACAGCGAGAAGCACCCCGGCAGCGGCCAGACTGGCTAACATCATCTTTTTCATAAAGCATCCTGTGTAGCGAAAATTTATCGTTATAGAGAGACGTCCGGGACCACGTTGAACCCGGGCTGTGGCTGTGGCCATACTTTATAAAGCAAAGGTAGTGCCAGTTTTGCGCGCACTGAGATTTCAGTTTCGCGAACGCATCAGGATGAGTGTAGAGGTAAGAAAAGAAATTTCGCGCCCCCGCATGGTGCGAAAATGAAACGTATGCCACAAAGTGGAGCAAAAAACTTTCATAAATGAGAGGCGGATATCAGGTGATGAAGTGCGTGAATATAACGTCGCTATGGAATGTGTGAAGAAATAAAAGTGGGGGAGGGAACGCAGCGCGATCGGTTTCGCACTGCGTGAGATCTTATTTAGTTAACGCAACAATACCCAGCGTCAGACCGGCCAGCGCGGCAGCCCCACCGGCGATAGCGCCTGCTGTTTCCCAGTTATCCTGAGTTGTGCCTTTCATACAGGTATTGGTGTGTACCAGACGACCCTGATCGTCATAGACCGGTACGCACGGAGAATCATGTGCACAGCCCGCCAGAACGGCAGCCAGCATTGCAACGGAGATGAATTTTTTCATGGTGTTACCTCTAAATAAAGCCACGTTTCGCGTCGAAGAGTCGCGGCATCGGGCATTGAGGGTATTTTACCACCCGGCACACGTTTTGTTACGCGTGAATACTCTCAAATTATTAGCTCTGTAAACATTATGGAGAGAGGGGCGCTAAATACCGGGGAGTGTGGAGAAATCATGAAGGTAAAAGTACTGCATTAGAAAATAGCAGAGGTGCCAGTAGCCCCCCTGCTATTGCACTTATTTCGCGCGGCCGATTGTCCAGCCACGGATCACAACGAAGAAGGCAGGGACGAAGAAAATAGCCAGCAATGTTGCGGAGATCATCCCGCCCATCACGCCAATCCCGACCGCATTTTGTGCACCGCTACCGGCACCGCTGCTTTTTGCCAGTGGTAATACGCCAAGCATAAAGGCCAGAGAAGTCATCAGGATAGGACGCAAACGCATACGAGCCGATTCAATAGTGGCTTCAATCAGTCCTTTATGTTCTTTTTCCATTAGTTCTTTGGCAAACTCTACAATGAGTATCGCGTTCTTCGCCGAGAGACCGATGGTGGTCAACAGTCCTACTTTAAAGTACACGTCATTACTCATATCGAAGACGGTCGCCGCTAACAACACGCCAATAATCCCAAGCGGTACCACCAGCATAACGGAGAAGGGAATCGACCAGCTCTCATAAAGCGCAGCCAGGCACAGGAAGACCACAACCATCGAGATTGCGATTAGCGCCGGAGCCTGATCGCCAGAGAGTCTTTCCTGATAAGACAGTCCGGTCCAGTCATAACCTATCCCGGCAGGCAATCTGGAAGCCAGGCTTTCCATCAGGGCCATCGCATCACCAGAACTTTTACCTGGCGCAGGCTCACCAATAATTTCCATTGATGGCAGGCCGTTATAACGTTCCAGACGCGGTGAACCGTAGCTCCAGTGAGATGTGCTGAACGCAGAGAAAGGCACCATCTCATTGCTTGCGCTGCGGACATACAGATTATTAATATCTTCAGGTAACATACGAAACTTCGCATCGGCCTGAACATATACCTTTTTCACACGTCCGCGATCGATAAAATCATTCACATAACTTCCACCCAACGCCGCAGAGACCGTCTCGTTAATATCGGAGAGCGAAACGCCGAGGGCCTGAGCTTTTTCCTGATCAACATCCAGCTTGAACTGTGGCGTATCTTCCAGGCCATTAGGACGCATATTGATCAGCGTATCCCGATGCTGCATCGCCATGCCCAATAACTGATTACGCGCCTGTGTTAACGCCGTATGACCAAGCCCTGCCTGATCGATAAGCTCAAAGTCAAAGCCAGTTCCGGTGCCCAGTTCAGTAATTGCCGGCATGTTGAATGGAATCACTCGGGCGTCGCTTATCTTGCTGAGCGCTCTCATTGCGCGACCAATAACCGCCTGCGCACTGTTCTCTTTACCGTTGCGCTCCTCCCACGGTTTGAGACTGACAAAGGCCATGCCGGCATTTTGACCCTGACCGCTGAAGCTAAAGCCGTTAACGGTAAATACGCTATTAACGTTGGCTTTTTCATCATTCAGAAAATAATTCGTGACCTTGTCCATCACCTGCTGGGTACGTTCTTGCGTTGCGCCAGCCGGAAGCTGAACCATTGTCAGGAATACACCCTGATCTTCGTTCGGCAGGAAAGAGGTGGGCAAACGTAAAAACAGCGCGGCCAGACCAATAACAATCAGCAGATAGATAACCAAATAACGACCGGTTTTACGCACAATACCGCTAACGCTATGGGTATAGTGTTCTACGCTGCCATCAAACATCCGGTTAAACCAGCCAAAAAAACCGCCTTTATTACTGTGTTTTTCGGCTGATACAGGCTTAAGGAGCGTCGCACAAAGGGCCGGCGTGAGGATCATCGCCACCAGTACGGAGAGCGCCATCGCCGAGACGATCGTAATCGAAAACTGACGATAGATAGCGCCAGTTGAGCCGCCAGAAAATGCCATCGGCACAAATACGGCGGACAGCACCATGGCAATACCCACCAGTGCACCCTGAATTTGCGACATGGATTTCTCGGTCGCTTCTCTGGGCGGCAGATGCTCCTCTTGCATCACGCGCTCGACGTTTTCCACAACCACAATAGCATCATCGACCAATAACCCTATTGCCAGCACCATACCAAACATGGTCAGGGTGTTTATTGAGAAGCCAAAGGCATCAAGAATGGCAAATGTGCCCAGTAATACCACCGGAACTGCAATTGTCGGAATCAATGTTGCCCGGATGTTCTGTAAGAACAGATACATAACGAGGAAGACTAAAACGATCGCTTCAAACAGCGTTTTAACAACTTCACGAATAGAGATTTGCACGAAAGGCGTGGTGTCATAGGGATAAACCGTCTTCACGCCGTGCGGGAAGAAAGGCTCCAGCTCAACCAGCTTACGTTTAACTGCTTCCGCTGCGTCCAGAGCGTTAGCACCCGTCGCAAGCTTAATACCAAGACCGGTTGCCGGACGGCCGTTAATACGGGCGATGGTATTGTAGTTCTCACCGCCAAGCTCAATTCGCGCCACATTTTTCAGGTGAACAATGGAACCGTCGGCATTTACCCGCAGAGTGACGTTGCCGAACTCATCAGGATCCTTAAGTCGCGTTTGTGCAATGATTGAGGCATTCAACTGCTGGCCTTTTACCGAAGGTGCGCCACCAAGCTGGCCTGCAGCAATCTGATTGTTCTGCACTTTAAGCTGATTAATGACATCGACCGGCGTTAACTGATACTTATTGAGCAGATTGGCGTCCAGCCAGATACGCATTGCATATTGCGCACCGAACAGTTGAACATCCCCGATGCCGTTAAGACGGCTGAGCGGATCTTTCACATTTGATGCGACGTAGTCGGCAATATCATCCTGCGTAACGTTAGGATCGTCAGAAACGAAACCCGCGACCATCAGAAAGCTGCTGGTGGATTTCTTAACGGAAATTCCCTGCTGCTGAACTTCCTGTGGCAGTAAAGGCATTGCCAGCTGAAGCTTGTTCTGCACCTGAACTTGCGCGATATCGGGATCGGTACCGGATTTAAAGGTCAGCGTAATGGTAACGCCTCCGGCTGAGTCGCTGGTGGAGGACATATACATCAGATTATCAATACCGTTCATATTCTGTTCGATAATCTGCGTGACGGTGTCCTGCACCGTTTGTGCATCTGCGCCAGGATAGGTTGCCGAAACGGAAACCGCAGGCGGCGCAATACTTGGGTATTGTGCGACAGGCATTTGCATGATTGCCATTACGCCAGCCATCATCAAAATGATAGCCAGTACCCATGCAAAAATAGGTCGTCTGATAAAAAAGTTAGCCATGTGCGGTCGCCTTATTGTGCTAGTGTAGCCGCAGTTACATCGGTTACGGCTTTGACGGTGGCACCAGGCGCTGCTTTTTGTAAGCCGCTGATAATGACCTTATCGCCATTTTTTAGACCGTCGGTAATGAGCCATTTATCGCCAATCGCCTGTGAAGCCATGACGTTGCGTAGCTCAACTTTACTTTCGTTGTTGACTACCAGTGCCGTAGCGTCACCGCGTGGAGTACGAGTGATGCCCTGCTGTGGAACCAGAATAGCGTTGGGCTGAATGCCTTCATCGATGCGTGCGCGAACAAACATGCCGGGCAAAAGCTGATGCCGGGGATTCGGAAAAATTGCTCGCAGGATAATGGAGCCGGTATTCTCATCGACCGTCACGTCCGAAAATTGCAGGCTACCTTTCATAGCGTAAGGTTGGCCATTTTCCATCAACAGCTGAACGCTGCTGGCTGCGCTGCCTTTTTGCAGGCTGGCTTGTTTAAGACGCATAAAGTCGTTACTGGATTGTGTGACATCGACATAAATAGGGTCCAGTTGCTGCACGGTTGCCATCGCATTTGCCTGACCATTGGTCACCAGCGCTCCTTCAGTGACAAAGGATTTACCGATGCGTCCGCTAATCGGCGAGGTCACTTTGGTGTAAGCCAGATTAATGCGTGCGGTTTCCACAGCTGCTTTCGCCGCCAGTACCGTGGCATCGGCCTGACGTGCATTCGCAACGGCCTGATCGTAATCCTGCTGGCTGATATATTTAGTTCCCAGTAACGGAACGTAGCGTTTTACCGTCAGGTGGGCGATGCTCGCGGCGGCTTCGCTTTTAGCCAAATCACTTTTAGCACTATCCCACGCAGCCTGGTAGGTGGCCGGATCGATTTGATACAGCGACTGGCCAGCGTTGACATCGCTGCCTTCAGTGAAATTACGCGACAAAATAATACCGTTTACCTGTGGGCGAACTTCAGCAATACGAAATGCGGAGGTGCGGCCCGGTAATTCAGTCGTCACCGTCAGGGGGGCACTTTTCACAACATGAACGGTGACCTGCGGAGCCGGCAGTGTCGGCTGTTGGTTGCCTTTATCATCACAACCCGCCATTAAAGCAGCAGAGATGAATAAGCTGGAAAGAAGTGTAGTCCTGGCGTGAATCGTCATTACTGTTCCTTAAAAACCGAAAAACAGAATTCGCCGAAAATCGGTGAAAGAAAAGATTTAATAAAAGCTGGTGGTTATCCTACAAATAATCATCACTGGATGTAAGTGATACTTATTTGTTGAGCGTCCCCACGGCACGTAAAGGCAAAAAACGCGGGGTGATTTTTTACTGTTAAAGAATGCAATGCAGGATTAATTCACGACATGAATATAAGCCTAAAATATATTCTCTGTAATTATTTTTACTCTGCTGGTTTTTATGTAAAAATTATTTCCGTTATCGTTAATAATACGTATTGATACGTAAATAATAATATTATTACAGCAGGCATTGTATTCGTTGTGCTGAGGGCGTCATCCTATGGCAAAAAAAACAAAAGCAGAAGCACTTAAGACCCGGCAAATGCTGATTGATTCTGCTATCGAGCAGTTCGCACTAAATGGGGTGGGAAACACAACGCTGACGGATATTGCAGATGCGGCGGGTGTCACGCGTGGTGCAGTCTACTGGCACTTTACCAGCAAAACAGACATCTTTAATGCGATTTGGGAACAGCAGGCCCCGCTGCGGGATATTATTTATTATCAAACAAAAGAAAACGCTGATGCTAATCCACTCATGCATTTACGTAATCAATTTGTTATCGCCTTGCAATTTATTGCTGTAGACCCACGGTTACGCGCACTTATGCAAATTTTATATCATAGATGCGAATTTATTGATGACATGATGCCGGAAGAGGATATTCGCACCAAAATTGGCTTTAGCCATGAACATGTACGAAAGGTGTTAAACGAGGCCATCATCGCCGGCGTACTTTCAAAAAACGTAGATATTAATTTACTGTTAATTATGTTGCATGGTTTCTTGAGTGGTGTAATAAAAAATTGGCTAATGGATCCGGGTAAGTTTAATCTTTATCAGCATGCGCCACAGCTGGTGGATAATATTATGCTGGCCGTTACCGCCATATCCGACTGCACTATTAAGGATGAAAGCCCTGTTGTTTAAAAGAGCAGATGTAATAGAAATGGGTGACGGCTCGCAGCCGTCACGTATGTTGTAATCCACGTACGGATGTCATGACGGCATCAGCCGCTACCGGCTTACCCAGTAAATAGCCTTGCAGCGTATTACATCCCAGCTCGGTCAAAAACTGCTGTTGCATTTCAGTCTCTACGCCTTCCGCGACGACCTTAAGGTTTAGCGTTTTAGCCAGAGCAACAATTGCGGAGACGATGGTGACATCTTCACCGTCACCGCTAAGATCGTTAATAAATGCTTTATCAATTTTCAGCTCGCAGGCAGGTAGCCGCTTAAGATAAAGCAAACTGGAGTACCCTGTTCCAAAGTCATCTATTGACGCTTTAACGCCACGTGCTGTGAGCGCGGTTAGTATGCGCACACTTTCGTCCGGATGGCTCATAGCCGTTGTTTCGGTGACTTCCAGGATCAGCATCTCAGGCGGTATGGCATGACGTTCGAGACTCGCCATCACCGTTTCCACCAGCGTTGATTGCTCAAACTGTAATGTCGAGAGATTGACCGCAATTGACCAGGCTGTGTTTCCTTGTAAATGCCATTCACGTAGCTGTCGACAGGCTTCATCAATAACCCAGTTTCCAATCGGCACAATAAGGCCCGTTTTCTCTGCCAGGGGCAGAAAAATATCCGGCGTTAACAGACCCTGATGAGGATGCTGCCATCGCAGCAGGGCTTCAAAGCCAATAACGGGTCCTGCAGGAGCCTGAAATTTAGGTTGGTAGTAGAGCCGTAGCTCCTTACGCTCCATCGCCTGCCACAAATCATTCATCAGTTGAAGCTGGGTCTGTGCCAGTTGATTCATCGACGGCTGGAAAAAATGATAGCCGTTACGCCCCATATGCTTTGTGTGATACATGGCTGCATCAGCATTGAACATGAGTTCACGCTCGTCTTTACCATCGTAAGGATAAAGCGTAATCCCAACACTGAGCGTGACCATAATCTCGTAAGGTTCCAGATTAAAGGGGCGATCAACAACGCTGACAAGCGCACTGGCGAGAGACGCGGCCTCTTCCGGGGTTTTACTCTCAGCCAACAGTACAAATTCGTCACCACCAATCCGCGCCAGGGTATATTGCCCTTGCAGAATGGCATGTAAGCGGGCAGTGACATCGATTAACAACTTGTCGCCAATGTCGTGTCCGTAGCCATCATTAACATTCTTAAAACCATCAAGATCCATAAACATCAAGGCAAAGGAGGAACCTTCACGATCGGCCTTACTGATTGCCTGCTCCAGGCGATCCTGTAACAGAATCCGATTAGGCAGGCGGGTCAGGGTATCGTGAAGCGCCATTTCTGCCAGTTCACGATTGGCTTGTGCCAGTGAGGTTGCTAACAACGAGGTGCGGGCCTGCAAACGCGCATCCAGCATGGAAACAATCAGCGTAATGGCGAGAATAGCCAGTGCCATGGCGCTGACCAGTACGGCGAGCCAGTTGCCATTCATACCCTCGTGTAGGGCGTGCATATGGGTAGAAAAATTCGCTGCCATCATGCCGGTATAATGCATTCCGGCAATTGCTACACCCATCAGTAACGCTGCCCCGGCACGCAGAACAGCGACCTGCGCAGCTTCACGGCGTAGCCGAAAGGTCAGCCACAATGCAACCAGTGAGGCCAGCAGCGCAATCAGTATCGATATGCCAATCCAGAAAAGATCCCAGACAATAGGTTCGGAAACCTGAATGGCGGCCATGCCGGTGTAATGCATGGTAACAATACCCGTACCCATAATCATCGCACCTGGCAGCAGGCGGCGTAAGCGCAAACGCTCCACGCTGACTAACCAGAGGGCGAAAAGAGACGAGCCAATAGCAATACCTAGCGATAGCGCAGTCAGTACCGGGTCATAGTGCAGGCTCATGGCAAGCTCCATTGCCAGCATCCCGATGAAATGCATTGCCCAGATCCCGGTGCCCAGTGCGAAACCGCCGCCAACAAGCCAGATCCAGGCAGTTTTACCGGTAGTCACGGCAACTCTTCCTGCCATATTTAGCGCAGTATAGGAGGCCAGAATGGCAACGATAAAGGAGACAACAATGAGGATTTGGTCGTAATGGTTAACCGGCATCATGTCTTAAACTCATTCGCAGTGGAACGTTCAGGCAATACCTGTTTCGAGGGGGCAAAGACATTACCACTGTCTGGACATCGCGCAAAGGGATTTAAAACCGTGCTGTTACTACGGAAAACGTGATGGCATTTGGCATGTTTGGCACTAAATATCGCTGCAGTTCACCAGTTTCAATGGGTTGATGGAATCCATGTTCCGGCATTTCTCATTTTCGGTGATAAACCATTCAATCCACTGGATAAGAAGTGCATCGAAAATGAAGACAAAAATGGCAAATAAAACCAGCCATCCGTATTTACGGATCATTGCGTTATCCTGCAGGTATCAGTGAGTTGCAGGCAATATACACGAAAAAAAATGCAGAGAAAGAAGAACAACAGGTCTTTACGTAGGCTTAAAATTACAGGGGACGAAGTAGAATACAAACAATAAAAAAGGCGCTTCCCCATGCCGAAGAGCGCCTTTTAAAACAAACACTTAACTGATTAGTATCAGTTCATGCCGTATTTTTTCAATTTTTTGCGCAGCGTACCACGGTTGATACCCATCATCAGGGCAGCACGGGTCTGGTTGCCACGGGTGTATTGCATCACCATGTCCAACAGGGGCTGTTCTACTTCAGCCAGTACCAGCTCATAGAGATCATTCACATCCTGACCATTCAGTTGAGCAAAATAGTTCTTCAGTGCCTGTTTAACCGAGTCACGCAGGGGCTTTTGAGTCACCTGGTCCTGGGAGTTAACGGTAGAAACGGTCAGTACGTCAGAATTTACGCGTTGTTCGAACATAGTTCTGTTAGCTCTTTATTTCTGTTTACGCAAGATTTTCGAAGTATGCCTCCAACGCCTCCAGCTGTACGCTGGCATCATCTATAGCGTTGAATGTGCGCCGAAACTGGTCATCTGGCGCGTGCTCCTGAAGGTACCAGGAGACGTGTTTGCGTGCTATTCGGTACCCTTTTGCCTGGCCATAAAAGTCATGCAGTTCCCGAACGTGCGTGCAAAGTAAGCGCTTAATCTCTGCCAGAGGCAAAGGGGGCAGCAGCTTCCCAGTGTCCAGATAGTACTGGATTTCCCGAAAGATCCAGGGTCTTCCCTGAGCCGCCCGGCCTATCATCAGGGCATCCGCCCCTGTATAGTCGAGAACAGCTCTGGCCTTAAGCGGGTCAGTAATGTCGCCATTCGCGATGATCGGAATGGAAACTTTCTGCTTAACTGCCCGAATACTGTCGTACTCAGCGTCTCCGTTAAACAAACAGGCGCGTGTGCGTCCGTGAATAGTCAGAGCCTGAATGCCACAGTCTTCAGCCAGTTGGGCAATTTCTACGCAGTTACGGTGCTCTGGAGCCCATCCGGTACGAATCTTCAGCGTGACCGGAACATCCACTGCTTTCACAACACCGAGCAGGATAGACTTCACCAGCTCCGGATATTGCAGCAGGGCTGAACCTGCAAGCTTACGATTCACCTTCTTAGCCGGGCAACCCATATTGATATCAATAATTTGGGCACCGCTTTCCACATTAATACGTGCGGCTCCAGCCATCTCTTCAGGATCGCTTCCGGCGATTTGCACGGTGCGAATACCTGGCTCATCAACGTGCACCATCCGTAAACGGGACTTATCGCTCTCCCACACCTGTGGGTTAGAGGACATCATCTCGGAAACGGTTAGCCCTGCTCCCATCTCGTAACACAGCGTCCTGAATGGTCTGTCAGTAATGCCAGCCATTGGTGCTGCAATCAGACGATTTCTGAGCTGGTGGTGTCCGATACGCATGAGTTAAGAAATGACCATTCTGTGACTGCAAGGCGGCGTATATTACGCATTTTTTGCACGAGATGAAAGGCCAAACTTTGACCAATCCTCTGTCCTGGATCAATGAATTTCGATCGCCAGATTAAAAAAATAAAAATAATCTTTATTAATCAGTTGATTGTGAGAGTTTGGCTGATTGGTGCTCTTTTGTATTTTCCGTAAGCTCAGTAACATTTATTCGTTTTAATATGCAAAATAGCGTATTAAATGCTGGATTAATAATCTATTTCAGTACTTTTCTGCGAGCTGCCTCTCATTTTTGAGTAACATAATTGAAAGATTGCAGGTGCTGCCAGACAGAGGCTCGGGCCTTCGTCTGGCATAGTATTACTCAACAACAACCCGGCCATGCAGCGGCTGCGTTGGACGATTATTGTGATGATGCATGGCGTCGGTGAATTGCTTCAATTGAGCTTCGGAGAGCGTAACAGGATGCTTGAGCACCAGCCAGCTGACCCCTTCAGAACATGGTGGCGTGGTTAAAGAGCCAGTAAAGCGGTAGTGGGTCTTATCTTTCGGCAACAGCCCGTTGATATCTATTCCCGGTGCTAAAGGCTGTGCGTTATCTGTTTGAGCAGGCATTGCCGCCCAGAGTTTGGTGAGTGTGCTATTCGCCGCGCCGATATTAAACATTACCGCGACGACGGCCACCTCACCGTCAGCATTCTTGTGTACCAGATGCATTTCCAGAGGATATTGCTTACCGTGCAGCGTATTTTCGCTCGGCGCATGGAAGTGCAGTTGCTGGAGCATAAACGGCACGCCATCAATGGCCACGCTATTTTTGCTGTTTTCAGCGAAGTTGGCCTGAACAGTGTGCCCGTTATTGATAATACTGACCGGGCCTTGAGAGTAGGTATTTTTGAGCGGGTTAATATGGGCTTTAAGCGTTTTGTCGATGTTAATTGGAGACTGGTTCATCCCTTTCTGACAGAGCTGATTTTCCGGACTCACTTCGCTCCAGTGCTCGGGTGAGCCTTCGCCTTCATAACCCCACTGGGATGCTGAGGCGATGCCCGGGAGCAGGTTTGCCAATAAAATAGCGGTAAAACAGAGTGAACGTTTCATGTTTAATTATTTCCCTGATGAATATCTAATTCATTTATAAAATCAACGATTTATTAATACAGTATAAACCTTGTTTTTATCGGGGGAATTATAAGAATTTTTATATCGGTGAGAAAATATGATGAGATTACGTGGCCAGAGGACCACGTAATAATGACTGCCTTTAGTGTTTATACCCGGTGATCCGACACCATTCTTCTTTTTCCATCACAGGGTCGAGCGTAAAGAGATCGGCATAGGCTTCACATACTCCCTCGGCCTGGCTTGCCAGAATGCCTGACAGCCCCAGCAGACCATCCTGAACGGGTAAAACGCTAATAAGCGGTGCCAGCTCGCGTAAAGGGCCTGCAAGAATATTTGCGACCACGACGTCAGCCTTCATAACATCCGGCTGATCCTGTGGCAGATACAGTTCGAGACGTTCAGAAACGCCATTTCGCTCAGCATTTGCCCGACTGGCCTGAATAGCCTGCGGATCAATATCAATACCGATAGCCTTTGTTGCACCTAATTTAAGCGCTGCGATAGCCAGAATGCCGGAACCACAGCCAAAATCGATAACCGTTTTGCCCGCAAGATCAAGACCGTCCAGCCACTGTAAACAGAGTGACGTTGTAGGATGCGTGCCGGTACCAAAAGCCAGGCCCGGATCGAGCATCACATTTACAGCATTAGCATCCGGGACATCACGCCAGCTTGGGCAGATCCACAGACGCTCACCGAAACGCATTGGATGGAAGTTATCCATCCATTCACGTTCCCAGTCTTTATCCTCGATCTGCTCGATCTTATGCACAAAGCCCGCGCCGAGCAACGGGTGCTGTTCAAGGATCGCCACGATCTCTTTCATATCGGTTTCAGCATCGAACAGCGCGATGACATCAGTGTCGCCCCACAGGCGCGTCTCACCTGGCAACGGTTCAAACACCGGCGTGTCGTGCGTGTCC
Organism: Klebsiella sp. RIT-PI-d; assembly: GCF_001187865.1. Classification (NCBI taxonomy): domain Bacteria; kingdom Pseudomonadati; phylum Pseudomonadota; class Gammaproteobacteria; order Enterobacterales; family Enterobacteriaceae; genus Klebsiella; species Klebsiella sp. RIT-PI-d. The sequence continues at coordinate 83,360 of NZ_LGIT01000012.1, read as the reverse complement.
TGGAAGGTGATAGAAACCGCACCGGTCTCCATCAGCGCATCACTCAGTTCTTCTGCATTGGCACCGGTTGTATTCAGTTTCAGTTGGATCCATGGCATAGCAAAACTCTTTATTTATCAGTAGAAATAACGGCAGCTTGTGGTGGGGCAGAACCAAATCGGTTGCCTACCAGAAAAGCCAACAAACTTATCAAAAGTGAAGGGACGATGGGATGAAAGCCCAGCCACTGAATATTCCAGCTCGCGAGGACAGTATACAGCACCCCACCAACGATCATCGCACTCAGCGCGCCAGCAGCATTCGCTCTCTCCCAGTACAGACCCAGCACCAGCGGCCACAAGAAGACGGCTTCCAGCCCACCAAACGCCAGCAGATTCAGCCAGATGATCATTTCCGGTGGACGCCAGGCAGCCAGCATCATAAGCACGCCGAGGATCAAGGTCGTGGCCATTGATATCCGCTTCAGTTGCTTTTCATGACGAACTTTTGTTGGCTGCGCGCTAAGCCACAGATCTTTCACAATGGTTGCCGAGGCCTGGAGCAGATGTGCGTTAACGTTAGACATGATCGCGGCCATAGGTGCCGCCAGAAAAATCCCGGCCGCCCATGGTGGCAGGACCTGTAACATCAGCGTTGGGATCACCAGATCGGGCACCGTTAAGTCCGGCAGTATGGCACGACCGAGCGCGCCCGCCAGATGCATTCCCAGCATTAATAGTGATACCACGATGGTGCCAATGATGATCCCGCGATGCACGGCCCTGCTGTCTTTATAAGAGATACAGCGTACCGCCGTATGAGGTAAACCAATCACGCCAAAGCAGACCAGCACCCAAAAGGATGTCATAAAAGTCGGCGTTAAAATATGATCGGCGCCGTCGGGCGAAACAAGTTGAGGATCGATATGTTGCAGCTTACCAACGGCGACATCCAGTCCGCCTGCCGAGTGAATAACGCCAATCAGTAGCACCAGCGTACCAACCAGCATAACCATTCCCTGCATGGTGTCATTGAGTACGCTGGCCCGAAAGCCACCGAATGCGGTATATAACGCAATCGTAATGCCAAAAATTAGCAGGCCCGATTCATAGTTGATTCCCACAGCCGTTTCGAGCAGCCGGGCACCGCCAATAAACTGGACGGCGATCGCGCCGACAAAGGCCACCAGTAAACTGATACTGGCAATCCACACCACGGTTCGACTCTGGTAGCGGGCCATCAGCATGTCGTTGAGGGTAATGGCGTTATAGCGGCGGGCGAGAATAGCGAACTTCTTGCCCAATATGCCCAGCGACAGCCAGATAGTTGGTACCTGGATCATCGCCAGTAGCACCCAACCAAGGCCATATTTGTATGCCGCCCCCGGGCCGCCAATAAACGAGCTGGCGCTGATATAGGTCGTTGTCAGAGTCATTGCCAGCACAAAGCCGCCCATAGAACGACTACCAAGAAAATATTCACTTAGAAAAGTGCCCGTCTGCCGCTGGCGCATGGCATAAATAGAAAGCGCAAACACCGCCAGCAGATAAATCACCAGCGCGGCAATAACTTCAAACTGCATCGTTATTCTCCAGAGAGATATCGCGGAAGATAAAGCGCACCATGAGCCAACATAGCAACGTAAATACCAGAGGAACGAGCAGACAGGCCATTTCGAACCAGTGCGGCAGACCCGTGATACCCTGCGCTGAATCAGGTAAGTAAGCGGCCACTAACCATGCGGCGAGATAAAGAAGCGTCAATCCCAGCGCCCAGCGCGCTTCTTTATGAGCCTGAGCAAAACGTGTGTTCATAGTTTTCCAGTATCAGAAATGACTTTATACGGCTGTGATTGTACGGATACAGAGGGCATTACCCAAAGATTTTCCGCAATGCGTTGAGTTTAACTGAAGCAACTTATTTTTATTCGGGCGAATACGAAAGCGAGGTCGGTAATTGAAATGTGTATGCGGGGGGGATGTAGAAAAAGAGCGCGCCTGCTGATCAGACGCGCTATCGGGTTTAGGTCTATTGCAGGCCGAGTTTTTTCTCCAGATAGTGGATGTTGGTTCCACCATTCTGGAAATGCTCGTCATTCATAATGCGCATTTGCAGCTCAACGTTGGTTTTAATCCCGTCGATGATTAATTCCTGCAGGGCATTTTTCATGCGAGAAATGGCCACATCACGGTTTTCACCGTAGCAAATCAGTTTGCCGATCATAGAATCATAGTGCGGAGGCACAGTGTAGCCTGCGTAGATATGAGACTCCCAACGTACACCAAAACCGCCCGGCGCGTGAAAACGCGTGATTTTACCCGGGCTTGGCAGGAAGGTGTTCGGGTCTTCAGCGTTGATACGGCACTCTACCGCATGGCCTCTCACCACAACTTCATCCTGCTTGATGGACAACGGTTGACCCGCCGCGATGCGCAGTTGCTCTTTGATCAGATCAACGCCGGTGATCATTTCGGTAACCGGATGCTCAACCTGAATACGGGTATTCATTTCGATGAAATAGAACTCGCCGTTTTCAAACAGGAACTCAAACGTACCCGCCCCGCGATAACCGATATCAACACACGCTTTTGAGCAGCGCTCACCGATGTAGCGACGCAGTTCCGGCGTGATGCCTGGCGCAGGGGCTTCTTCAACAACTTTCTGGTGACGACGCTGCATTGAGCAGTCGCGTTCAGCCAGATAGATTGCATTACCCTGACCGTCAGCCAGCACCTGAATTTCGATGTGACGTGGGTTTTCCAGGTATTTTTCCATGTAAACCATGTCGTTGCTGAAAGCAGCTTTCGCTTCAGCCTTCGTCATGGAAATGGACTGCTCCAGTTCGGCATCGCTGCGCACTACGCGCATACCACGACCGCCGCCGCCGCCTGACGCCTTAATGATAACCGGATAGCCAATGCGTTTAGCATGAGCGCGGTTAGCATCCATATCGTCGCCCAGAGGGCCGTCGGAGCCAGGTACAGTTGGTACGCCAGCTTTCTTCATGGCGGTGATCGCGGACACTTTATCGCCCATCAGGCGAATGGTGTCGGCTTTCGGGCCGATGAAAATAAAGCCGGAGCGTTCAACCTGCTCAGCAAAGTTGGCGTTCTCAGACAGGAAGCCATAACCCGGATGGATTGCCACCGCGCCGGTGATTTCAGCGGCGCTGATGATTGCCGGGATGTTCAGATAGCTTTTTACAGACGGAGCAGGACCGATACACACGGTCTCATCCGCCAGCAATACGTGTTTTAAATCGCGATCCGCAGTGGAGTGTACAGCGACAGTCTTAATGCCCAGCTCTTTACAGGCACGAAGGATACGCAGTGCGATCTCGCCACGGTTAGCAATGACAATTTTATCCAGCATGTTCGCCTCGTTACTCGATGACGACCAGCGGCTCGTCAAATTCTACCGGTTGACCTGTTTCGAGCAGAATGGCTTTCACCACGCCCGATTTGTCGGCTTCGATCTGGTTCATCATTTTCATTGCTTCAACGATGCACAGGGTGTCGCCTACATTGACTTTTTGGCCCACTTCAATGAACGCTTTAGCGTCCGGGCTCGGGGTACGGTAGAATGTACCGACCATCGGGGAACGTACGATGTGGCCACTGATTTCTGCCGCTGCTGGCGCTTCCATCGCTGGCGTTGCCGCTGTAGCTACAGCGTTAGATAAAGCCGGCTGCTGCATAACGGGTGCAGCATAAGCCTGTTGCATCATCGGAAAACCTGCATTTGGCGCTGCACGACTGATGCGTACAGACTCTTCGCCTTCAGAAATTTCCAGTTCGGAGATGCCTGATTCTTCAACCAGCTCGATCAGTTTTTTAATCTTACGAATATCCATGAGTGGGTTCCGTACTCTTTGTTTAGTGTGATTGTGACAAGCTTGTTATCGCCGTCTGTAAAGCATAAAAATAACCGGTTTTAAACGGTTAGCAGGGTTTAAAAACCGCTTCACCGCCCGGCTACCGGGCATTTCAGCTATTCACCTTTCAAAAGCGAAATACCTGAGCAGCCATCAATTGTGTCGTCATCTTCGGCTATTGTCCGGCAAAAAACAAAATATACCTTCAATGCACGATTGTCACCTTCCGAAGTGATAAATCCCTCGTCAGGAAAATTGAAGTCGCACATTATAACGATTTCGTAGCATTTCGCAGCTAAATACTGGCCTTATCAGGGAAGATTATCAACTGCAATTGTTTCTGGCCCGTTGTCAGAAGGAAGAACTGCGGTAAACCGCACATTATCAACATTAACGCAGCCACTGACGGAACTTCTTATGACGCCATGCCAAAAGCAGCAATGCCAGCACGGCATAAATGACAGGCTGCGGTGACAATATCTTCACTGACCACAAATAGTGTATGGGTACGAAGATGGCGACAAGATAGATGCAGTTATGCAATTTTTGCCAGAGCCGCCCCAGCTTTCGTTGCATAACCTGGGGAGATGTCACTGCCAGCGCCAGCAGGATCAGCCAGCTAATGCCGCCTAAGGTAAGATAGGGACGCGTTACCAGCTCCTGACCCAGCAATGACAAATTGTTAATACCCAGTTCCAGTAGCGTATAACTGGTTAAATGCAGGGTCGCCCAGGCAAAACACCAGAGCCCTAAAAGACGGCGAGTACGGATCAGGAGCGGTTGCTTAGCGTAACGTGTTAACGGCGTCACCAGCAAGGTTGCCAGCAATAATTTCAGAGCCATCCTACCGGTAAAATGCTGAATATCTTTCGCCGGATCGGCGCTAAAATAGCCCTGTGAGGCGGCCCAGAATAGCCACACCAGCGGCAGAAAAGCCGCAAGATGCAGAACGACTTTCAGCCCAGTTATCTGTTTTGCCGTTAATCGCACTTTAAAAACTCTCCCGTAAATTAAGACCTTTATACAGCGACGCCACCTGGTCGGCATAGCCGTTGAACAGCAGCGTTGGTTGGCGTTTTACATCAAGTACGCCGCCGGAGCCGATAAAACGCTCCGTTGCCTGCGACCAGCGCGGATGATCTACATGCGGATTGACATTGGCATAAAATCCGTACTCGCCCGGCGCAGACAGATTCCAGGTTGTGGGGGGCCGTTCACGAGTGAGAGTAATACTGACAATCGATTTAATTCCCTTAAAGCCATACTTCCACGGTACCGTCAGACGCACCGGCGCGCCGTTTTGCGGCGGCAGCGCTTTGCCGTATACGCCGGTTGTAAGCAATGTCAGAGGATTCATCGCCTCGTCCAGTCTCAACCCTTCAACATACGGGTATTTCAGGCCGCCACCGATAAAGCGATCTTTCTGCCCTGGCATTTGTTCTGGCGCATAAATGGTCTTAAAAGCGACATATTTTGCATGACTGTTAGGTTCCACCAGCGCCAGCAGCTTATGCAGCGGGAAGCCGATCCAGGGGACCACCATTGACCACGCCTCAACACAGCGCATCCGATAAATACGCTCTTCGAGCGGGAAACGTCGGGTCAAATCGTCATGATCGAGCGTGAGCGGTTTATTCACTTCACCATCAATCTTTAACGTCCACGGATCGGTTTTCAGAGTGCCCGCATTGGCGGCAGGATCGGCTTTATCCAGACCAAATTCATAAAAGTTGTTATAGCCAGTGACTTTATCTTCCGGGGTAAGAGGAAGTGTACTTTGCCACTCGGCAGGGCGGATAAAATCCAGCGGCTTGCCGGAAGGGGCCGGAGGGCGATCGTGGCCTTTAAACCAGTCGAGTAAATCCGCCCGGGCTAAGGTTGGTACACTGAGCGTGGCGGCGCTGATCCCCAGCGCTTGCAGAACCTGGCGGCGCTGCATAAAAAAAGCCGATTCGGCGGTGACATCGGCTTCGGTTAAGCGACGTAATTTCTTCATGATGGACTCCCGGCGAGAACGCCACCAGCAGAACGGCAGTGGCGTTGATCCAATAATGGCAGGGAGTCTGTCAGTGCGCGAGAAAATCACTTAATTAAATGTAAATTCCTGCGCGAAGAATCCTAATTCACTTTAACCAGGGTACGACCTTGCACCTGATTATTAATGATAGCTTCAGCCACTTTCGGCGCTTCATCAAGAGTGATTTGCGTTGTAGCCTGAGTGTAAAACGTTTCTGGCAGATCCTGGGCCAGACGACGCCAGGCTTCTATACGACGTGCCGCAGGCGCCATCACCGAGTCCACACCCTGTAAGCGCACATTACGCAGAATAAACGGCATCACCGTCGTCGGCAGGGCAAAACCACCCGCCAGGCCGCAGGCGGCCACGCAGCCGCCATAGTTCATCTGCGCCAGCACTTTCGCCAGCACGTGGTTGCCGACCGTATCAATAGCCCCCGCCCAAAGCTGTTTTTCCAGCGGACGCGTTTCGGCAAACTCATCGCGTCCCAGAATACGGCTGGCACCTAAATCGCGCAGGTAATCATGCGTACTTTCGCGACCAGAAACCGCGACAACCTGATAGCCCAGTTTATGCAGCAGTGCTACGGCGGTGCTGCCAACGCCGCCGCTGGCGCCGGTAACCAGGATCTCGCCGCTGTGAGGACGAATACCGGCGTCTTCCAGTGCCATGACGCACAGCATGGCGGTAAAGCCTGCCGTACCAATGATCATTGCTTTCCGGTCGTCGAGTCCTTCCGGAAGCGCAACCAGCCAGTCGCCGTTTACGCGCGCGCGCCCGGCAAGCCCGCCCCAGTGATTTTCCCCCACGCCCCAGCCGGTCAGCACGACCTGCTGGCCAGGATGAAAACGCGGATCGTCGCTCGCATGAACGACTCCGGCAAAATCAATACCGGGTACCATAGGAAAGTTGCGGATGATTTTGCCTTTACCGGTGATGGCCAGCGCATCTTTATAGTTCAGGCTGGACCACTGAATGTCTACGGTGACATTGCCCTCGGGTAGCTGGTTGTCATCAATGCGTTGCACCGATGCGAGCGTTTTTCCTTCCTGCTGTTCTAAGAGTAAAGCCTGCATTATTCGCCCTCACTTGCCTAATGATTAGAAATACTACTGAGCAAGACTATACGCGTTAATCGAAAAACGATGCCGACTTAACGCAATAAATTGCCAGATCTGCCAGGTTTGATAGTATTCACCCTTCGCCTGCAAGTTAGTACTTACTTTGAGTAAGTACAGTTGGCTGTGAGGCCTTATATTAACCGGGCTGTTCATAACAAGACGGAGTTAACCCAGGGATGCGTTTAACGACGAAGTTTTCCGCTTTTATTACCTTACTTATTGGTTTGACCATTCTGGTCACGCTGATAGGATGCTCGCTCAGTTTTTATACGGCTATCCAAAACAAAATTGATGGTCGCGTACGCGCTGTGGCCGCGATTCTGGATACCCGCCTGGTCAGCCGTTCTTTCACGCAGATGGAATTGCAGATGGATGAAATCATGGTGCCCGTTGATATTGTGCGCGTTGATTTTTTGCAGGGAAAACAGTCGCTTTATAGCCATGTCAGGAAGGGGAGCTATCGTCTTTTAGGCAGCAGTGATTTGTACCGTGAACTCAACGTTCCATCGATTAAGCATCCCGGTATGACCATTCGACTGACCTATCAGGATCCGATGGCGAATTACGTTCACTCACTGCTCACGACCGCCCCCTTAACCGTGGGCATCGGTTTTATGGTGTTCGTTATTTTCCTCGCGGTACGCTGGATGCGGCGTCAGCTGGCCGGAGGCGAACTGCTGGAAATGCGCGCGACGCGAATTCTTAACGGTGAGCGTGGCCATGGCGTACGGGGTACGGTCTATGAATGGCCAGCTCGCGCCAGCAGTGCGCTGGACATGCTGCTTTCAGAAATACATTTTGCCAGTGAACAGCGCAGTCGAATGGATACGCTGATCCGATCCTATGCCGCACAGGATACCAAAACAGGGCTGAATAACCGTCTGTTCTTTGATAGTCAACTGGCAACATTGCTGGAGGATCAGGAGAGAGTCGGAACGCATGGCATCGTCATGGTCATTCGCCTCCCGGACTTTGATTTGCTTTGTGATAACTGGGGGCGCAGCGCCGCGCAAGAACACTCCTTTACACTAATCAATCTTATCTCCACCTTTATTATGCGCTACCCCGGTGCCCTGCTGGCCCGCTATCACCGCAGTGATTTTGCGGTACTGCTGCCGCATCGCACGCTCAAAGAGGCTGATGGCATTGCTTCGCAGCTTTTAAAAGCGGTCGATGCGCTGCCCGCCACCAAAATTCTCGACCGTGAAGACATGATGCATATTGGTATTTGCGCCTGGCGAAGCGGGCAAACCACCGAACAAGTTATGGAACATGCGGAAATTGCTACGCGCAATGCGGTATTGCAGGGGGGGAACAGCTGGCTGGTTTATGATGATTCCCTTCCTGAAAAAGGACGCGGTAATGTTCGCTGGCGCACGCTCATTGAACAGGTGTTAAGCCGCGGTGGCCCGCGTTTTTATCAAAAACCGGCGGTACTGGCGGATGGCCGCGTACACCATCGGGAATTAATGTGTCGCATCTTTGACGGCAGTGAAGAGCTTCTGGCGGCAGAGTATATGCCATTTGTTCTGCAATTTGGCCTGGCTGAAGAATATGAGCGGATGCAAATTGCCCGCGTGCTGCCTTTTCTCGGCTTTTGGCCGCAGGAAAACCTGGCGATACAGGTCTCAATTGAGGCGCTTATCCGTCCACGATTCCAGCGCTGGCTTCGCGATACATTAATGCAATGTGAAAAATCACAACGAAATCGCATTATTTTTGAACTTGCTGAGGCGGATGTTTGTCTACACATCAGTCGTTTACAACCGGTGGTGCGATTGATTAACGCCCTTGGTGTCAGGGTTGCGGTAACGCAGGCGGGTTTGACAATGGTGAGTACCAGCTGGATCAAGCAGTTAGATGTTGCATTAATTAAATTGCATCCTGGTCTGGTACGTAACTTTGAAAAACGCAGTGAGAATCAGCTGCTGGTGCAGAGTCTGGTCGAAGCTTGCAAAGGAACATCAGCGCAAGTTTTTGCCGCCGGAATTAGGACAAAAAGCGAATGGCTAATTCTGGCTCAATGTGGTGTAACGGGCGGGCAGGGCGATTTTTTTGCCGCCTCCCAGCCGCTGGACTCCAATCTTAAAAAATATTCGCAAAGATATTCGGTTTGACCTGCCGTTTACTATGTTTTCACGTAGAATAACGGGCGCTATATCTTTGGGGGTGTGCCTGTCTGCCCGCCAGACTTTTGTAGCATCGATATACAACGCACGTTAACGACCTTTTACAGGTGCAAATGAAAGCAGGGAGCGCTGCTGATGATTTTAAATCTGAAGGAGTCAGGCATCAGTTTGTAACAAAGGTGACGAACTGCACTAATTTTCACCGTAGCAGATGATTTTTGCGCCTTGTCGCTGCTGCGTGTGGTTGGTAAAGTAAGCGGATTTTGTACTCCGCCCCAGCTTTCAGGATTATCCCTTAGTATGTTGAAAAAATTTCGTGGCATGTTTTCCAATGACCTGTCCATTGACCTGGGTACTGCGAATACCCTCATTTATGTTAAAGGACAAGGCATCGTATTGAATGAGCCTTCTGTAGTCGCCATTCGTCAGGATCGTGCCGGTTCACCGAAAAGCGTCGCCGCTGTCGGTCATGATGCGAAACAGATGCTGGGCCGTACGCCAGGCAACATCGCGGCGATCCGCCCGATGAAAGACGGTGTCATCGCCGACTTTTTCGTGACCGAAAAAATGCTTCAGCACTTTATTAAGCAGGTGCACAGCAACAGTTTTATGCGTCCAAGCCCGCGTGTTCTGGTATGTGTTCCGGTTGGTGCTACCCAGGTTGAACGCCGTGCTATCCGTGAATCCGCGCAGGGCGCTGGTGCCCGTGAAGTCTTCCTGATTGAAGAGCCAATGGCGGCAGCCATCGGTGCTGGCCTGCCGGTTTCTGAGGCAACCGGATCGATGGTTGTAGATATCGGCGGCGGTACAACAGAAGTTGCGGTTATTTCTCTCAATGGCGTGGTCTATTCTTCTTCTGTGCGTATTGGCGGCGACCGTTTTGATGAAGCTATCATTAATTATGTGCGCCGTAACTACGGGTCGCTGATTGGTGAAGCGACCGCAGAGCGTATCAAGCATGAAATCGGTTCGGCTTATCCGGGTGACGAAGTCCGCGAAATCGAAGTTCGCGGTCGTAACCTTGCCGAAGGCGTGCCACGTGGCTTTACGCTTAATTCTAACGAAATCCTCGAAGCACTACAGGAACCGCTGACCGGCATCGTCAGTGCGGTGATGGTTGCCCTGGAACAGTGTCCGCCAGAACTGGCGTCTGATATCTCCGAGCGCGGTATGGTCCTGACCGGCGGCGGTGCGCTGCTGCGTAATCTTGACCGTCTGTTAATGGAAGAAACCGGTATTCCCGTCGTGGTTGCTGAAGATCCGCTGACCTGTGTAGCGCGTGGCGGCGGCAAGGCACTGGAAATGATCGACATGCACGGCGGCGACTTGTTTAGCGAAGAGTAGTCGGCTTCGGGTCCGGGGCGGCGTTGCGTTGTCCCGGCCTGAACTGACGCGAGAATACGCATAGCCTATGAAGCCCATTTTTAGCCGTGGCCCGTCGCTACAGATTCGCCTCATCCTGGCGGTGCTGGTGGCGCTTGGCATCATTATTGCCGACAGCCGCCTTGGTACGTTCAGCCAGATCCGAACGTACATGGACACTGCCGTCAGTCCTTTCTACTTTGTCTCAAATGGTCCTCGCGAATTGCTCGATAGCGTTTCACAGACGCTGGCCTCGCGCGAACAACTCGAACTTGAAAACCGGGCGCTGCGGCAGGAGCTGCTGTTAAAAAACAGCGATCTGCTGATGTTGGGGCAGTACAAGCAGGAAAACGCGCGTCTGCGCGAACTGCTGGGTTCCCCACTGCGTCAGGATGAACAAAAAATGGTCACTCAGGTGATCTCAACGGTTAACGATCCGTATAGCGATCAGGTTGTTATCGATAAAGGCAGCGACAACGGCGTTTATGAAGGCCAGCCGATTATTAGCGATAAGGGCGTCGTCGGACAGGTCATTGCGGTGGCAAAACTGACCAGCCGCGTCCTGCTGATCTGCGATGCCACCCATGCGCTGCCAATCCAGGTACTGCGCAACGATATTCGGATAATTGCCGCAGGTAATGGCTGTACTGACGATCTACAGCTTGAACATCTGCCGGCCAACACCGATATTCGCGTCGGCGATGTGCTGGTTACCTCTGGTCTTGGCGGACGATTCCCGGAAGGTTATCCGGTAGGCGTAGTTTCCTCCGTTAAGCTTGACACTCAGCGGGCCTATACGGTTATCCAGGCACGTCCGACGGCCGGCTTACAGCGTCTTCGCTATTTGCTGCTGCTGTGGGGGGCGGATCGTAATGGGGCTAACCCGATGACGCCGGAAGATGTCCATCGTGTCGCCAATGAACGCCTGATGCAAATGATGCCACAAGTGCTTCCGTCACCTGACGCCATGGGGCCGCCCGCACCGATCCCTGCACCAGCAACCGGCATTGCGCCTGCAGCGCAACCGCGCGCTTCGGGAGGGCAGTAGTGGCGAGCTACCGTAGTCAGGGGCGATGGGTTATCTGGCTCTCGTTCCTGGTCGCACTTCTGTTACAGATCATGCCCTGGCCGGATAACATTCTGGTTTTCCGGCCTAACTGGGTATTACTGATCCTGCTGTACTGGACGCTGGCACTGCCTCATCGGGTCAATGTGGGCACCGGTTTATTCACCGGTGCTATCCTGGATCTGGTGACGGGCTCGACGCTTGGCGTGCGTGCGCTGGCGCTGAGCATTATTGCCTATCTGGTGGCGTTGAAATATCAGCTATTTCGCAACCTGGCACTCTGGCAACAGGCGCTGGTAGTGATGCTGCTGTCCCTTGCCACGGATATCATTGTGTTCTGGGCCGAGTTTTTAGTGATCAACGTTTCTTTCCGGCCAGAGGTATTCTGGAGTAGTGTCGTAAACGGCATTCTCTGGCCCTGGCTCTTTCTAATGATGCGGAAGATCCGCCAGCAATTTGCGGTGCAATAAGGTTTTTATGATAGCGCTTTATCTCGCTTCAGGTTCCCCTCGCCGTCAGGAGCTATTGAATCAGTTGGGCGTATCGTTTGAGCGCCTTGTCCCTGGCATTGAAGAACAGCGTCAGCCAGATGAAAGCCCGACACATTATGTTGTGCGTCTGGCGAAAGAAAAGGCTCAGGCTGGCGTGGCGATGGCCGATGCCGATCGACCAGTACTGGGAGCAGACACCATTGTCGTCCTGCACGGTGAAGTGCTGGAAAAACCACGCGATGACGCGGATGCTGCGGCAATGCTGCGCAAACTTTCCGGGCAAACCCATCAGGTATTCACCGCCGTCGCACTGGCTGACCGGCATTTGGCTCTTGAAAGTCTGGTGGCGACAGAGGTGACCTTCAGGGTACTCTCAGAACAGGACATCGCCGGCTATGTGGCCAGCGGTGAACCTCAGGATAAAGCAGGTGCATACGGTATTCAGGGGCTGGGTGGTTGCTTCGTCAGGAAGATTAATGGCAGCTATCACGCCGTAGTCGGCTTACCGCTGGTGGAAACGTATGAGTTGCTGAGTAACTTTAACTCACTGCGTGAGCAAAGAGATAAACATGACGGCTGAATTGTTGGTGAACGTAACGCCCTCGGAAACCCGGGTGGCGTATATTGACGGCGGTATTCTGCAGGAAATCCACATAGAGCGCGAAGCCCGACGTGGGATCGTAGGCAATATCTACAAAGGCCGGGTGAGCCGTGTTCTTCCCGGTATGCAGGCAGCATTTGTAGATATTGGTCTCGACAAAGCCGCTTTTCTTCATGCCTCCGACATTATGCCGCATACCGAATGCGTGGCGGGTGAAGAACAAAAACAGTTTATCGTTCGCGACATTTCTGAGCTGGTCCGTCAGGGCCAGGATCTGATGGTGCAGGTGGTTAAAGATCCGCTGGGTACTAAAGGCGCACGTCTTACCACCGATATTACGCTGCCTTCACGCTACCTGGTCTTTATGCCGGGTGCCTCTCATGTGGGCGTTTCCCAGCGTATTGAGAGCGAAGCAGAACGCGAACGTCTGAAAACAATCGTCGCGGAATATTGTGACGAGCAGGGCGGATTTATCATCCGTACCGCCGCCGAAGGCGTCTGTGATAACGATCTGGCGGCGGATGCTGCCTATCTTAAGCGCGTCTGGACCAAAGTAATGGAGCGTAAAAAGCGCCATCAGACCCGCTATCAGCTATACGGCGAACTGGCGCTGGCACAACGTGTCCTGCGCGATTTTGCCGATGCCCATCTCGACCGTATCCGTGTGGATTCCCGGCTCACGTTTGAAGCGCTGCTGGAATTTACCGCGGAATATATTCCTGAAATGACCAGCAAGCTGGAACATTACAGTGGACGTCAGCCGATATTTGACCTGTTCGACGTTGAGAATGAAATCCAGCGTGCGCTGGAGCGTAAGGTTGAACTGAAGTCCGGCGGTTATTTGATTATCGATCAGACCGAAGCCATGACGACGGTCGATATTAATACCGGCGCATTTGTCGGCCACCGTAATCTGGACGAAACCATTTTTAATACTAATACCGAAGCCACGCAGGCCATTGCCCGGCAGCTTCGGTTACGTAATCTCGGCGGCATTATTATCATCGACTTTATCGACATGAATAACGATGAACATCGCCGTCGCGTGCTACATTCACTTGAACAGGCACTAAGCAAGGATCGGGTAAAAACCAGCATTAACGGTTTTTCGCAGCTTGGCCTGGTTGAAATGACCCGCAAACGTACGCGGGAAAGCGTTGAACACGTGTTATGTCACGAATGCCCCACCTGCCACGGTCGCGGCACGGTAAAAACCGTGGAAAGCGTATGTTACGAAATCATGCGTGAAATCGTCCGTGTGCATCATGCCTACGACTCCGACCGTTTTCTGGTCTACGCTTCTCCTGCGGTGGCGGAAACCCTCAAAGGTGAAGAGTCTCACGCGCTGGCTGAAGTCGAAATCTTCGTCGGTAAGCAGGTCAAAGTCCAGATTGAACCGCTCTATAATCAGGAGCAGTTTGATGTGGTGATGATGTAATACAACAGTCTGCCGTGGCCGGCTGACAAGGAGAAAGGCGTGAGGCGATTGCCGGGGATTTTACTGTTTACAGGTGCAATGCTGGTTGTCATCGTTGCCCTGGCAGTGAGCGGCTTGCGCCTCGTTCTGCCACAGCTCGACAAATGGCGTCCGACACTGCTGGCGAAAATTGAATCTTCTACTGGCGTTGCTGTTGACGCCAGTAAGATTAATGCCAGCTGGGAAAATTTTGGCCCTGTAGTGGACGTGCGTGATATCAGCGCCCGGCTTAACGATGGCGACAAGGTGTCGATAAAGCGCGTTACTCTGGCTCTCGACGTCTGGCAGAGTCTGCTCCACCTGCGCTGGCAGTTTCGCGATCTCACCTTCTGGCAGCTTAATTTCAGCACCAACACGCCGCTAATGCAAAGCAGTGATGACGGCATTAAATCAGACCGCATCAGCGACCTTTTCCTGCGCCAGTTCGACCATTTCGATCTCCGTGACAGTCATATCAGCTTTCTGACGCCTTCCGGACAGCGTGCGGAACTGACTATTCCCCAGTTGACGTGGCTTAACGGCCGCAACCGCCATCGCGCTGAAGGTGAAGTCAGTCTCTCCAGCCTGACCGGGCAGCACGGCGTCATGAAAGTGCGTATGGATCTGCGCGACGATAACGGCCTGCTGAACGACGGTAAAATCTGGGTACAGGCTGATGATATTGACGTCAAGCCGTGGCTGGGCCGCTGGATGCAGGACAACGTGGCGCTTGAGACGGCGCAATTCAGTCTGGAAGGCTGGGTCGATCTGACCAAAGGCGATGTTTCAGGCGGCGATATCTGGCTGAAAAAGGGGGGAGCGAGCTGGAAAGGCAATGATGAAACGCATCGGCTCTCCGTTGATAACCTGACAGCACATATCTCAGGCGGCCAGGACGGCTGGGAATTTCGTATTCCTGATACGCGTATCACTATCGACAATAAGCCGTGGCCGCGTGGGGCGCTGGCGCTGGCATGGATCCCCGAACAGGACGTTGGCGGTCAAGATCGCGTGCAGAGCGATGAGTTTCGCATTCGTGCCAGCCATCTTGAACTAAGCGGCCTGGAAGGGTTACTCCCGATTGCCGATAAAATATCGCCGAAACTGGGTGAAATCTGGCGCGCCACGGAGCCTTCCGGGAACATTAACTCGCTGGCGCTTGATATTCCGCTGAAAGCAACGGATAAAACCCGCTTTAATGCGACCTGGCAGGATCTGGCCTGGAAACAGTGGAAGATGCTACCCGGTGCCGAGCACTTTTCCGGGAACATTGTGGGCAGCGTAGAAAATGCGTCGATGACGGTTAATATGGATCGGGCCAAAATGCCTTACGACCTGGTCTTCCGTGCGCCGCTGGAAATCGAAAAGGGCGTTGCCACACTAAACTGGATCAAGAACGAACACGGTTTCATGCTCGACGGTCGGCATATTGACGTTAAGGCGACAGGCGTTCACGCCGGAGGTAACTTCCGTTATCTGCAGCCCAAAGAGGGTGAGCCATGGCTGGGTATTCTGGCCGGAGCCGATGCCAGCGATGCCTCGCAGGCATGGCGCTATTTTCCCGAAAACCTGATGGGCAAAAAGCTGGTGGATTATCTCAGCGGCGCCATTCAGGGCGGGCAAGCGGATAATGCAACCATCGTCTTTGGCGGGAACCCGCACCTTTTCCCCTATAAGCATAATGAAGGGCAGTTTGAAGTGCTGGCGGCGGTTCGCAATGCTACTTATGCTTTTCAGCCAGACTGGCCTGCGCTCACGAAACAGGATCTGGTCCTCGACTTTATTAATGACGGAATGTGGATCAACGCTGACAGCGCCCGACTCGGAGGGGTGGAAGCGCGCAATCTTCGGGTTGCTATTCCGGATTACGTCAAACTCAAACTGCTTATTGATGCTGACCTGCACGGGCCAGGTAAAGACGTTGGTCCTTATTTTGAACAGACGCCGCTGAATGATTCACTGGGTGCCACGTTACAGCAGCTGCAGCTTGATGGCGATGTGAATGCTCGCTTACATCTTGATATCCCGCTGGAGGGCGAGAATGTGACTGCTCTGGGTGATGTCACGTTAAAAAACAACAGCCTGTACATAAAACCGCTGGACTCGACGCTCAAAAATCTGAGCGGCGCGTTTCATTTTGAAAATGGTAATCTGCAAAGTGGGCCGATGCAGGCAAACTGGTTTAATCAACCGCTTAAAGTGGATTTTTCCACGACCGAAGGCAAGAAAGCCTTTCAGGTTGCTGTCAATATGAATGCTAACTGGCAGCCTGCGCGTATGGGCATTCTGCCAAAACAGGTTAACGATGCGCTCGCTGGCACGGTTCCGTGGCAGGGTAAAGTTAATATCGACCTGCCTTACGGCGGCGGCACCAATTACAACGTAAACCTGACCGGCGACCTGAAGAATGTAAGTAGTCACTTACCTGAGCCTGTCAGCAAATCTGCGGGCGTGCCTCTGTCGGTGAACGTCAGGGCTAAAGGCGATCTGAATCACTTCGATCTGACGGGGAATGTTGGTAAAGAGAGCCATTTTAATAGCCGCTGGTTACTGGATAAAAAACTCACGCTCGATCGCGCAATCGTGACCACCGACAGCCGGACGATGCCGCGCTTACCCTCGCAGTCAGGCATAGAACTGAATTTACCCCCTATGGACGGCGCGCAATGGCTGGCGCTGTTCCAGAAAGGCGCGGCAAGCAACGTCAGCAGCGCCGCGAGTTTCCCGCAAAATATCACGCTGCGAACGCCTGCGCTGGCGCTCGGCGGCCAGCAGTGGAATAACCTGAGTATTGTCTCGCAGCCGGTGGCGGGCGGTACGCGCGTCGACGCGCAGGGCCGTGAAATTAATGCCTCGCTCACGATGCGCGATGACGCACCGTGGCTGGCGGCGATCCGCTATCTCTACTTTAATCCGAATACCAAAGCCCTGAGTGGCAATGGCAGCGGTGCTGGCTCTGACGCACCGTTTACGTCCCGTAGTGTTGATTTCCGCGGCTGGCCTGACGCCCAGTTGCGCTGCGCAGAGTGCTGGTTCTGGGGGCAAAAATATGGGCGCATTGACGCAGATGTGAAGATTAAGGGCGATACGCTGACGCTGGCTAACGGACTGGTCGATACCGCTTTTGGTCGTCTGACCACCAATGGCGTATGGGTAAATACTCCGGGCCAACAGCGAACGTCATTGAAAGGCAAAATTAACGGCCGCAAACTGGACTCCGCACTGGGATTCTTTGGCGTGGTCTCGCCAATCCGCGATTCCTCTTTCAACCTTGATTACGATCTTCACTGGCGTAATGCCCCGTGGCAGCCTGATGTGTCGTCATTGAACGGCGTTCTACATGCCCGTCTGGGCAAGGGCGAATTTACCGATATCAGCACCGGACATGCAGGGCAGTTATTGCGACTGGTCAGTGTGGATGCGCTGCTGCGCAAGCTGCGTTTCGATTTCAGCGATACCTTCAGCGAAGGTTTCTGGTTTGACTCTATTCGCAGTACCGCCTGGATCAAAGACGGCACGCTGCATACCGACGATACCCTGGTCGACGGGCTGGAGGCCGACATCGCGATGCAGGGCTCTATTAATCTGGTACGCCGTGAATTGAATATGGAAGCCGTAGTGGCTCCGGAAATTTCCGCAACCGTCGGCGTTGCCGCGGCATTTGCCGTCAACCCGATTGTCGGTGCAGCCGTTTTCGCGGCCAGCAAAGTGCTGGGACCATTGTGGAATAAAGTTTCTATCCTGCGCTATCGCATCACCGGCCCAATCGATAAGCCGCAAATTAACGAGGTACTGCGTCAAACGCGCGATGGCAAAAAGCAATGATTTGACGACAGCTATGAATTGCCTCAATCTCAATAGATACGTTTTTTTATCGCCAGCGACGCTGGCAACCAAAGAGTAGCAAATAATGAGTCTGAATCTGGTAAGTGAACACCTGCTTTCTGCAAACGGCCTGAATCATCAGGATCTGTTTGCCATTCTCGGCCAGTTGACCGAACGTCGCCTTGATTATGGCGATCTCTATTTTCAGTCGAGCTACCACGAATCCTGGATCCTGGAAGACCGCATTATTAAAGATGGCTCATATAACATCGACCAGGGCGTCGGTGTACGAGCAGTCAGCGGCGAAAAAACGGGTTTTGCCTACGCCGATCAAATAAGCAAAGTGGCGCTGGAGCAGAGCGCACTGGCGGCACGCACTATCGTGCGTGATGCAGGTGATGGCCGCGTGCAGACGCTGGGCGCGGTGGAACATCGTGCCCTGTATACCAGTATTGATCCGCTGCAAAGCATGAGCCGTGAAGACAAACTCGATATTCTGCGCCGTGTAGACAATATAGCCCGCGCGGCCGACAAACGGGTGCAGGAGGTTTCTGCCAGCCTGACCGGCGTATATGAACTGATCCTCGTGGCCGCCACTGACGGGACGCTGGCCGCCGACGTTCGTCCGCTGGTGCGCTTATCCGTCAGCGTTCAGGTGGAAGAGGATGGCAAGCGCGAGCGCGGTGCCAGCGGTGGCGGCGGTCGTTTTGGCTATGACTATTTTCTTGCCGATGAAGACGGTGACGTGCGGGCTGACGCGTGGGCGAAAGAAGCCGTGCGAATGGCATTGGTCAACCTTTCAGCAGTGGCAGCACCCGCAGGGACGATGCCGGTGGTATTAGGCGCGGGCTGGCCTGGCGTGCTGCTTCATGAAGCGGTCGGTCATGGTCTTGAAGGCGACTTTAACCGTCGGGGTACCTCGGTATTCAGCGGCCATCTCGGGGAGCTGGTCGCATCTGAACTGTGTACCGTAGTGGATGACGGCACCATAGCCGACCGCCGTGGTTCACTCGCCATTGATGATGAAGGCGTTCCGGGCCAGTACAATGTACTTATCGAAAACGGCGTGCTGAAAGGGTATATGCAGGACAAGCTCAATGCGCGTCTGATGGGGGTTGCCCCCACCGGCAACGGTCGTCGTGAATCCTATGCTCACCTGCCGATGCCGCGTATGACCAATACCTATATGCTGGCGGGGAAATCCACGCCGCAGGAAATCATTGAATCAGTCGAATACGGGATTTATGCCCCGAACTTTGGCGGCGGTCAGGTCGATATCACCTCCGGTAAGTTTGTTTTCTCCACCTCCGAAGCCTATCTCATCGAAAACGGTAAAGTGACCACGCCGGTGAAAGGTGCCACGTTGATCGGCTCCGGAATTGAGGCCATGCAGCAGATTTCAATGGTCGGCAACGATCTGAAACTGGATAAAGGCGTCGGCGTATGTGGTAAAGAGGGACAAAGTCTGCCTGTCGGAGTAGGTCAGCCGACGCTGAAAGTTGACAATCTGACCGTTGGCGGAACCGCATAACGTTCTGACATGATTTACCGGGTATTAGCCTGGTCTTATCTGCATCTATTAGCTAAGCCTGCCCGGTAAGCGCAGCGACAACGGGCAGGTCGCACATCGCTAAGGCTATTTTTTGCCGCGTTCGCGCATTTCCTGATATACGCGGGCGACCTCTACGAAATACTCGGTAAGCGCATTAATACAGACCTGCACCTTCAGCGGCAGCTTATCTTTTTCCGTATATAGCGCATAAACCGGGCGCGGATCGGCCTGATAACGCGGCAGCACAATCTCCAGTTCGCCACGGTTAATCTCATCGATCACCCACATTAACGGGACATAAGCGATCCCGGCTCCGGCGACCAGCCATCGGGTAAGAGTCATTGGATCGTTGGTCACGAATCTTCCCTCCGGGATCAGACGCGTTGAGATCCCCTCCGGGGCAATCAGCTCGAATTCATTATCCGGACGCACGCTGTACTGGAGCCATGAGTGACTGGCAAGCTCGGCGGGCTTTTCCGGTATTCCGGCCTGCCGGAGATAACATTGTGCCGCACAGACCACCATTGGCATCGCCCCCAGTCGACGGGAAAACAGACTCGAATCCTGCAATGCGCCAACGCGAATAGCCACATCCAGACCGTCGGCGATCAAATCCGGGGCCGGAATGCCGGTCACCAGGTTTACCGCCAGTCCGGGATACTTTTTCAGCATCTCTGCGGTGATTTTAGCGAGGACATTTTGTGCCATAGTTGAAGAACAGCCAATGCGTAACGTACCAATGGGCGTGTTATTAAACGCATATAGATGCTCATGAACATCCTGCACTTCATGCATCATTCGACGGCAGCCCTGATAGTAAATTTTACCCGCTTCGGTAAGCGCAAGACTTCGTGTACTGCGGTTTAGCAGTTTGACCTGCAATTCATCCTCAAGCTTTGATACCGTCTGGCTGAGCGATGATACGCTCATTTGCAGCTGGCGTGCGGCAGCAGTAAATGAGCCGTGTTCGACGACTTTGGCAAAAACTGACATGCGTTTGAGACGTTCCATTGTTCACTCTGGCTTAAAAGTGATTTAGATCACATAATATAGATCACCACAGAACGATTACGCTAATATATTGTTAGCCACATAACTATTTTATCGCACTCTCCTGCATTCTCGCTAATCAAGGTCAACATGAGTCTGTTTCCTGTCATTGTGATTTTCGGCTTGTCCTTTCCGCCGATCTTCTTTGAATTGCTATTGTCTCTGCCCCTTTTTTGGCTGGTACATCGCGTGCTGGTCCCCACCGGGATTTACGATTTTGTCTGGCATCCCGCACTCTTTAATACCGCGTTGTATTGCTGCCTGGTGTATTTGATATCGCGTTTGTTCGTCTGAGGTGGATGTGAAAACACAAATAAGAAAATTTTCCCGTATTGCGATTACCGTAATACTGGTTCTGCTGGCCTTTACTGCCATCTTCCACGCATGGCGCTACTATACGGAATCGCCGTGGACGCGTGATGCGCGTTTCAGCGCTGATGTCGTTGCGATTGCCCCGGACGTCGCCGGGCTTATCACCCAGGTCGAGGTAAAAGATAACCAACTGGTCAACAAGGATCAGGTATTGTTCACTATCGATCGTCCTCGCTATCAAAAAGCGGTCGAAGAAGCTGAAGCCGACGTTGCCTATTATAACGCTCTGGCGGCTGAAAAACGGCGCGAGGCCGGACGACGCAATCAGTTAGGTGTCCAGGCCATGTCGCGGGAAGAAATTGACCAGGCCAATAACATTCTGCAAACCGTGCTGCATCAGTTGGCGAAGGCAGAGGCGACGCGCGATCTGGCAAAACTGGATCTGGAGCGTACCGTTATTCGTGCCCCTGCCGACGGTTGGGTGACTAACCTGAACGTCTACAGCGGTGAATTTATTACCCGCGGCTCTACGGCCGTGGCGCTGGTGAAGAAAAACAGCTTCTATATTCAGGCCTATATGGAAGAGACCAAGCTGGAAGGTGTTCGCCCGGGCTACCGGGCAGAAATTACCCCGCTCGGCAGCAATCGCGTGATCAAGGGTACTGTCGACAGCATCGCAGCTGGCGTGACCAATGCCAGCAGCAGTAACGATGCCAAAGGCATGGCGACGATTGACTCAAATCTGGAATGGGTTCGCCTGGCACAGCGCGTGCCGGTACGCATTCGCCTCGATAGCCAGAGTAAAAACCTGTGGCCGGCCGGAACAACCGCAACCGTGGTCATCACCGGCGAACAGGATCGCGATGTCGGGCAGATGACATTCTTCCAGAAACTGGCGCTGCGTCTGCGCGAGTTTGGCTAACCAGATGGGTATTTTTTCCATTGCCACTCAACATCTGCGCTTTGCCGTTAAGCTGGCCTGCGCCATTGTACTGGCGCTGTTTGTCGGCTTTCATTTTCAGCTTGAAACGCCGCGCTGGGCTGTTTTGACGGCGGCGATAGTGGCGGCAGGTCCGGCATTCGCTGCGGGCGGCGAACCGTGGTCGGGAGCCATCCGCTATCGCGGGATGCTGCGTATTATTGGCACCTTTATCGGCTGTATTGCTGCCCTGACCATTATTATCCTGATGATCCGCGCACCGCTACTGATGGTTCTGGTGTGCTGCGTGTGGGCCGGATTTTGTACCTGGCTTTCATCGCTGGTGCGGGTTGAAAACTCCTATGCGCTGGGACTGGCTGGCTATACGGCGCTGATCATTGTGATTACGATCCAGACGGCACCGCTACTCACCCCTCAATTTGCCGTCGAACGCTGTAGCGAAATTGTTATTGGTATTGTCTGCGCGATTGTTGCCGATCTCCTGTTCTCACCCCGCTCGATCAAGCAGGTGATCGACATTGAACTGGATAACCTGCTGGTTGAGCAATATCGCCTGATGCAGCTTTGCATTCAGTACGGTGATGGCGAAGAGGTAGACCGGGCATGGGGTGCACTGCTGCGCCGTACGGCAGCGCTGGACGGGATGCGCAGTAATCTGCAGATGGAGTCTTCCCGCTGGTCGCGCGCAAGTCGTCGCCTGAAAGCGCTGAATACCGTTTCGCTCACCCTTATTACGCAGGCGTGTGAAAGCTATATTATGCAAAGTACCCGGCCTGAAATGGTCACGGATACCTGGCGTGACATCTTTTCCACCCCGGTCGCGGATGCGCAGGATGTGCGCCGGCAACTGAAGCGTATTCGCCGTTTGCTGGTCTGGACCGGCGAGCGCGAAACGCCGGTGACCGTTTATAGCTGGGTTGCCGCCGCCACGCGCTATCAGCTGCTGAAACGAGGCGTGGTGAGCAATACTAAAATTAGCGCGGTAGAAGAGGAGATCCTGCAGGGGGAAGTGGTGGTCCGGGCAGATTCTGCCGAGCGTCATCATGCGATGGTCAACTTCTGGCGCACCACGCTATCCTGTATTCTCGGCACGCTATTCTGGCTGTGGACCGGCTGGACATCCGGCAGCGGCGCGATGGTGATGATTGCGGTTGTGACCTCGCTGGCCATGAGAATGCCGAACCCGCGCATGGTGGCAATCGATTTTTTCTATGGCACGCTGGTGGCACTCCCGCTGGGGGCACTGTTTTTTCTGGTCATCATCCCTTCCACTCAGCAAAGTATGTTACTGCTGTGCATCAGTCTGGCGGTACTGGCGTTTTTTGCCGGGATTGAAGTACAAAAAAGGCAGATCGGATCGCTGGGAGCGCTGGCAAGTACCATCAACGTTATTGTGCTGGATAACCCAATGACCTTTCACTTCAACCAGTTTCTTGATAACGCGCTGGGACAGATAGTGGGTTGCTCGCTGGCATTAATGGTGATCCTGCTGGTTCGGGACAACTCCCGGGCCCGAACCGGGCGCGTGCTTTTAAATCAGTTTGTGTCTGCTGCTGTTTCGGCGATGACAACCAATATGGCCCGGCGCAAAGAAAACCATCTGCCAGCCCTGTACCAACAACTTTTTCTGCTGCTGAACAAATTTCCTGGCGACGTGGCAAAGTTTCGTCTGGCGCTCACGTTGATTATCGCGCATCAGCGCCTGCGCGATGCGCCAGTGCCGGTTAACGACGATCTCTCAGCCTTTCACCGCCAGTTAAGACAGACTGCCGATCGGGTAATTTCTGCCGGCAATGATGATAAACGCTGCGCCCGCTTTGCTGAGCTTTTGCAGGAGCTTGACGTTTATCAGGAAAAACTCCGCTACTGGCAGGCGTCGCCGCAGGTCACTGAACCGGTATATCGACTGGTTACCATGCTGCATAAATACCAACACGCCCTGACCAGCCGTTAAGTTTGTGGCACAAAATGGAAAAACCGACGCCAGAAGCGTCGGTTTTTTTATGGCTATACTTAACGCTCTATAAGAAATACATCGGGAGGGACCATGGCAGCACAGACACTTCAGGAACACGAACTCTTTCAAACAGGGTATCTGGTAGATGGAGTCTGGAAAACGCTTGACGCCACTTTTGATGTCGTCAACCCGGCCACCGGAGAAACCATTGCCCGTGTGGCAAAAGCCGGTAAAAAAGAGACCGAAGATGCTATTGCTGCGGCCAGCAGAGCTTTCCCTGGCTGGCGTGCACAAACGGCTAAACAACGTTCAGAAATCCTCTATCGCTGGTACCAGCTGATTATTGAGAATAAACGCTGGCTGGCACAACTGATGACCACCGAACAGGGAAAACCGCTCAAAGAAGCTGAAGGCGAAGTAGAGTATGCCGCCAGCTTCATTCAGTGGTTTGCTGAGCAGGCCAAACGCGCTAACGGAGAGATCATTCCGCCCGCGAAGCCTGGCTCACGTATTCTGGCAACGCGTGAACCGGTAGGCGTGATTGCCGCGATCACGCCGTGGAACTTCCCGATGGCCATGCTCACCCGCAAACTTGGTCCGGCGCTGGCCGCAGGTTGTACCGGCGTCATTAAGCCTGCAAATAATACGCCGCTGAGCGCTTTTGCACTGCTGCAACTGGCGAAAAAAGCCGGCGTGCCGGATGGCGTTCTGAATGCGGTTGCCGGGAGTACGTCTGAAATCAGCGACGCCATTATGGCCAGCCCTGAGGTACGTAAAATCACCTTTACCGGCTCGACTGCAGTCGGGAAAACGCTGGTACGTAACTCCGCTGATACGATGAAAAAAATCTCTATGGAACTGGGTGGCAATGCGCCTTACATCGTTTTCGACGATGCAGACATTGATGCGGCGGTGCAGGGGGCGGTGGCCAATAAGTTCCGTAACGCCGGGCAGGTGTGCGTCAGCGTTAACCGTTTTTATGTGCAGGAAAATATCTACGACAGCTTTGTACACAAGCTTAGCGATGCTGTTAGCGCGCTGAAAGTCGGAAACGGGATGGAAGAGGGCGTTATTGTCGGCCCCCTGATTGAACCCTCTGCTGTTGAGAAGGTACGTGAGCATATTGACGATGCCGTTAATAAAGGCGCAAAAGTGCTCACCGGCGGTCAGGCACACGCATCAGGAGGAAACTTCTGGCAGCCTACTGTACTTGGCGACTGCAACGATGGGATGAAACTGGCACAGGAAGAAACGTTTGGGCCGCTGGCTGCCTGTTTTCGCTTTACCTCCGAAGAAGAAGTGATTCAGCGAGCCAACAATACGCCGTTTGGTCTTGCTGCCTACTTTTATACGCAAAATTTGCAGCGCGTCTTCCGGGTTTCCCAGGCGCTGGAGAGCGGCATGATTGGCATCAACGAATGTGCTGTTTCGACTGAAGTCGCGCCTTTTGGCGGCGTAAAAGAGTCCGGACTGGGGCGCGAAGGATCGGTACTGGGGCTGGACGAGTTTCTGGAAGTAAAAACTCTGCATATTGGCGGATTGTAAGCAGCCGGGCGGGTGACACCGCCCATCAGGTCTGGACCGGGCAATGAAAACGTATACTTTTGACTTTACGACAATAAAAAATCAAAACGACTTCTACCGTGAATTTACGCGCGTATTTGCTCTCAATGAGGGACAAGTGGACGATCTGGATTCACTGTGGGAATGGGTTATGGGCAATGTATTGCCGCTACCGCTGGAAATCAATTTCATCCACCTTAATGAGGCAAGACGTCGACGTTACGGCGCGCTGATTTTGTTATTTGATGAGGCAGAAGAGGAGCTGGAAGGACAGTTACGCTTTAATGTACGCCAGTAAATAAAAAAGCCCCCGGCGAGCGGGGGCAAGTCGTCAGTCTCGACGACGAGGGTTTACTTATAAAGTTCTGCGGTGGCGTGCCAGTGGTCACCGGTACGCGCTTCGATAATGCGGTAGGCAGATGCGCCTTGCTCAGCAGCTTTCTGGTCCAGCATTTCACGCATATCCATTGGCGCGGTACCGATGGCTCCGACCGATACCGTGCCGATAGCTTCGCGGTTCAGTGCCTGATCGCTGGAGAGAGAATCTGCGGCAAATGCACCAAAAGAGAGAACGGAAAGCAGGCTCAGTGTTGCAACAGTTGTTTTAATTTTCATGGTATTAACCTCGTCTCGAATTTTTTCGTAAGGGTCTTATTTCGTGACCCCCATCACAAAATCAAGTATACACTAATAACGCGGAAAATTAATACCAGACTAACTATAACATTAGTTAATAAGTTTTAAGAATGTTTGGACCTATAACTGAATGGAATAAAAAGCCGGCTTTTTAGGCAGTGAATTGACAATAAAGTATTGCTTATCAACGACTTGATGGAATTTGTTTTTTTGTGCTTTTTCCACAAGAATTATTCACTGCGTGAATGTTTTGAGGCCGTATATCGCACTAAGTGTTAAATTAAAAGCAGGTGATTATGAGGTTTTCAGACGAGAACAGCAGATTCCCCTCCAGAATGCCCTGAAGGGAAGGGTGGGTTACAGCTCTTGTTCGAACAGCGAGAGGATCGCGTCGTACAACTCTTTTACCGTGAAATCACGCGCGGGGGTGGTAAAAATCGTATCATCACCCGCAATCGTGCCAAGAATACCTTCTGCTTTGCCTAAAGAATCCAGTAAGCGGGCAATAAGCTGCGCCGCACCCGGACTGGTATGAATGACGACAACGGCATCGTTATAGTCAATATCCAGTACCAGATTTTTCAGCGGACTGGAGGTGGTCGGTACGCCCAGCTCTGCGGGCAGGCAATAAACCATTTCCATTTTTGCATTACGCGTTCTTACCGCGCCGAACTTCGTCAACATGCGGGAGACTTTGGACTGGTTGATATTATCGAAGCCCTCTTCCTGCAACGCCTGAACAATCTCTCCCTGAGAACTGAACTTTTCTTCTTTGAGCAGCGCTTTAAACGCTTTCACTAACTCTTCTTGTTTAGTCGAGCTTCGCATAAATCATCCTTATTCTGACCATACTGGCACCATTATTATGCATAATAATGAATTTTTATGCAAACTATCTGCCATGAATTAGGCTGAAATAATGTTATGAAAGGGAATGATTTTATCAAATTTAGTTATCAAGAAACATGGCTGAATCACCAGAAGGGGATCGGTTTAAAAGTAAATTAATTGTTATCAAATTGATGTTGTTTTGGTTGCCATCAACGGTGTAATGTAACCTCGCGTTGACACATTACTCGAAGTGACATGTCATTCACACCAAAAACATATTGTGCCTTTCTGAGGACAATATTGCGCGTGATGACGCATTAAACGCGTACGATATTTGTATTTAGCAATGTCGTTAACTACTGTCACTGCAATGGAGTAACGGTCAATTATTTTAACCATAATAAGGAGTTTAGGATGAAAGTTGCAGTCCTCGGCGCTGCGGGCGGTATCGGCCAGGCGCTTGCCCTACTACTGAAAACCCAGCTGCCTTCAGGCTCAGAACTCTCCCTGTACGATATCGCGCCCGTGACCCCCGGCGTCGCTGTTGATCTTAGCCACATTCCGACCGATGTTAAGATTAAAGGTTTCTCTGGTGAAGATGCGACCCCGGCACTCGAAGGGGCAGATGTGGTGCTGATTTCTGCAGGTGTCGCACGTAAACCGGGTATGGATCGCTCAGATCTGTTCAACGTTAACGCCGGCATCGTCAAAAATTTGGTGCTGCAAATCACCAAAGCGTGTCCGAAAGCGTGCATCGGTATTATTACCAACCCGGTTAACACCACCGTGGCCATTGCGGCAGAAGTGCTTAAAAACGCGGGCGTCTACGATAAGAATAAGCTTTTTGGCGTGACGACGCTGGACATCATCCGCTCTAATACCTTTGTTGCCGAATTGAAAGGTAAGAAAGCGACAGACGTGGAAGTGCCGGTTATCGGCGGACACTCCGGCGTGACTATCCTGCCGCTGCTGTCACAAATTCCGGGCGTGAGCTTCTCAGAGCAGGAAATTACCGATCTGACCAAACGTATTCAGAATGCGGGCACTGAAGTGGTAGATGCCAAAGCCGGTGGCGGCTCTGCAACGCTCTCTATGGGGCAGGCAGCCGCACGCTTCGGTCTTTCGCTGGTCCGCGCGCTTCAGGGCGAACAGGGCGTAGTAGAATGCGCCTATGTTGAAGGTGACGGTAAGCACGCCCGTTTCTTCTCACAGCCGCTGTTACTGGGTAAAACCGGTATTGAAGAGCGCCAGCCTTACGGCGAGCTGAGCACATTTGAGCAGCAGGCGCTGGACGGTATGCTGGAAACGCTGAATAAAGATATTCAACTCGGCGAAGAGTTCGTGAATAAGCAGTAAGATCGCCCTTCGCAATAGATAGCCCGGTAGCGTCCTGCTTACCGGGCCTGCATCCGATGTAAAACGCGTTGCCGGTAAATTTTTTTACAGGTCTGGTAAGTCGGCTCTGCTATGCCTACTCGGTTGCCGGGTATTCCTGAATCGTGACATTCAGCTCCAGCTTTTTATCTTCACGCATCACTTCCACCGGGATCACTGAACCTGGACGGATCTCCGCCACCTGATCCATTGTTTCCAGCGCAGAAACTGCCGGTTTGGTATTTACCGAGACAATGACATCGTTAACCTGAATGCCGGCTTCTGCTGCCGGGCCGCCAGGCGAAACTTCATTGACTACAATCCCCTGAATCTGATCGATTCCGGCTCCCTGGGCGTGAAGCGGGGCAATCTCACGGCCACCAATACCGATATAACCGCGGATCACGCGGCCATCGCGGATCAGCTTATCCATAATTTTAGTTGCCAGCTGGAAGGGGATGGCAAAACCAATCCCCTCAGGCGTTTCGCCGTCATTACTTTTATCAAAAGAGAGGGTATTGATGCCCATCAGCTCGCCAAGCGAGTTAATGAGTGCGCCACCGGAGTTACCGTGGTTGATAGAGGCGTCAGTTTGCAGGAAGTTCTGCCGACCCGATGGATTAAGGCCGATACGTCCCGTCGCGCTGATGATCCCCTGGGTGATGGTCTGCCCAAGGTTATAAGGATTGCCAATCGCCAGAACGACGTCACCGATGTGCGGTGTTCGCTTACGGTTAATTGGGATCACCGGCAGACCTGCGCTGGCGGTAATTTTGAGCACGGCCAGATCGGTCAGGCTGTCTGAGCCTACCAGCAATGCTTCAAAAACGCGTCCGTCCTGGAGCGCAACGATGATCTG
This sequence comes from Klebsiella sp. RIT-PI-d, assembly GCF_001187865.1. Lineage (NCBI taxonomy): Bacteria > Pseudomonadati > Pseudomonadota > Gammaproteobacteria > Enterobacterales > Enterobacteriaceae > Klebsiella > Klebsiella sp. RIT-PI-d. Next base: position 54,365 of record NZ_LGIT01000012.1, on the reverse strand, counting down.
GTCCGCATCATTAATGACGTGTTTATTGGTAACAATGTAGCCACGCTCATCCATAATCACGCCGGATCCGAGCGTACGGATTTCGAGTTGATTATGACTGGAGGTGTTCATGCCGCGATTATAAACGTTCACCACCGCAGGCGCGGCGCGGCGCACGGCCTGATTGTAGCTGACAGGTGATTCATCAGTGCTGTCATATTTGGGCGTAGAGTGGACGTTCCACTGGCGTAAAGAAGGCATAGCCGCCAGTAAAAGACCGCCGACAATTAAACCAATAGCCACCGAGCGTAAAAGCTTCACAAGCATGATGCGGATATCATTGATAAGTAAACCGTCGCAGCATAGCACGACTTATGCGGACATCCCATGCCGGGCGATGTCCGCAGGTGCCAACCGTTAACGCAGAAGCAGATAGATGCTCTCATTTCCGCGCACAATATTCAGCGCAATCACCGGTGGTTTCGTTTCCAGTGCTTTGCGCATTTCAGCGATAGACTGGATACGCTGCCGGTTTAGACCGGTGATCACATCGCCTTTATGCAGTCCGACCTGAGCTGCCGCACTGTCTTTTTCAACCTCATCCACCGTGATGCCCTTAGTGCCGTCTTTTAACTGACCGTCGCTCAGCTTCGCCCCCTGCAAGGCAGGCGCAATCATCTCGGCGCTGGCAGACGAGGACGTGCTCTTATCAAGCGTAACCTCCACGTCCAGCGGCTTGCCGTCGCGTAGCAGTCCAAGCTTCACTTTGCTGCCCGGCGCGGTGGTTGCGATGCGCGAACGTAATTCGGCAAAGCTGTTTAACGGTTTATCATTAAGGCTGACGATCACATCACCCGATTTTATTCCCGCCTTTGCCGAGCCGGAATTGCGTAAGACTTCGCTGACAAATGCGCCGCGTGTGACGTTCAGATTGAAGGCTTTAGCAATGTCCGAAGACATCTCCATACCTTTAATGCCCAGTAAACCGCGTTTAATTTCGCCAAACTGGATCAGCTGTTGAGCCAGCGTGCGCGCCATATTACTGGGGATTGCAAAGCCGATACCCACGCTGCCGCCGCTCGGCGCAAGGATGGCGGTATTGATGCCGATCAGCTCGCCGTTAAGATTAAGCAACGCGCCGCCTGAGTTACCGCGATTAATCGAGGCATCGGTTTGAATGAAGTTTTCCAGTCCTTCCAGATTCAGGCCGCTGCGCCCCAGCGCGGAGACGATCCCGGAGGTTGCGGTTTGCCCCAGTCCAAAAGGATTACCCACCGCCACCGCAAAATCACCGACGCGCAGTTTGTCAGAATCAGCAATCGCAATCTGGGTCAGGTTAGTGGCATTCTGAATTTGCAGCAGGGCGATATCGCTCTGATCGTCGCTGCCAATTAATTTGGCTTCAAACTCGCGACCATCATTTAGCTGGATGTTAATCTTCTGCGCCTGATTAATAACGTGATTATTCGTCAGAATATAGCCTTTGGCAGCATCAATAATCACGCCGGAGCCAAGCCCTTCAAAAGGCTGCGGCTGTTGATTCGGGGCGGCATCGCCGAAAAATTTCTTCAACTCTTCCGGCACTTTTGCACCCTGTACTGCGGTGCCTTCAACCTGAACGCTGACCACCGCAGGCAGTACTTTTTCCAGCATGGGAGCCAGGCTTGGCAGCGCCGCCTGACCAGGGATCTGTGACGGCAGTGCCGCAACAGCCGTAAACGGTGCCGAAAGAGATAACCCGACACTTAACGCTAAAGCACTCAACAACAGGGTTTGTTTCTTCATTGATGCTGGCTCTCATACCTGGAGTGAAAGAAGACCATCCCAAAACAGTTTGATGTTATTGAAAATGTGGCCGGGTCACAATGCGATAATGATTAAATAATAGCTGGGAAAGGCAATGCTGGAGCGGGCGCAACACGTGCGCCCGATAAAGAAAGAAAAAAGCCAGTTAATCGCGTTTGGCACCTTTACGCAATAAGCCTGAAGCACCTTCCGAATAGTCACGCGGCATTTGTACCGGCGCCTGATCGTTACTTGCTTCTGATTCAGCCAGACGATTACGGAAAGGATTATTTTCCGCTGCCATAATATCCGGCAGAAGTGCGCTGGAGCTTTTCGCCATGTGTTGATACAGCTGGCGATAATCATGCGCCATGTTATCCAGCAATTCAGCGCTCTGGGCAAAGTGGCTGACCAGTTCGTCACGATACTCTTCCAGCTCTGCTTTGTTCTTTTCCAGTTCGTACTGCAAAGCCTGCTGTTGACGTAATTTACGATTACCAAAACGCATGGCAACAGCACCGATAATGATGCCGACAACTAAACCAATTAGCGCGTATTCCCAGGTCATGTACATCTCCCGTTGTGTGTGATTCCTTAGGGTGTTTGCTGCGAGGCTCCATGCCTGCGCCCAATTATGCCACTATAACCGTTAAATCCTCAGAAGTGGAATCCCGGCCGCACATCGCGTAGGGTAGAACGGCCTTTTTTTCGCCAATCGTGAACAATGGCACACCGATCGACAAGGAATAATAATAAGCCATGCAAAGCATTTCACCGACATCGCGTTATCAACAGGCCCTGCGTGAAGGCACTCACCAACCCGACGACGTACAGCAAAAGGCAGTGGATCGTCTGGATATCCTCTGGCAGGAACTGACAACGCGTTCTGCACCTGCCTCGCCAAAAAAAGGGCTGCTGGCGAAAATGAGCAAGCTACTTACCCGAAGCGATGAGCAGTTAGCGCCCCCTGCACGCGGACTCTATATGTGGGGCGGCGTCGGGCGCGGTAAAACCTGGCTGATGGATCTTTTCTATCATAGCCTTCCCGGCGCGCGTAAGCAGCGCCTGCACTTTCATCGCTTTATGTTGCGTGTTCATGAGGAGCTGGCGGCATTGCAGGGTGAAAGCGATCCGCTGGAAAGGGTTGCCGACCGGTTTAAAGCAGAAACCGATGTCCTGTGCTTTGATGAGTTTTTCGTCTCCGATATTACCGATGCCATGTTGCTGGGGGGATTAATGAACGCCTTATTCGCCCGCGGTATCACGCTGGTGGCGACCTCGAACATTCCACCGGATGAGCTGTATCGTAACGGTTTACAGCGGGCGCGCTTTTTACCGGCTATTGACGCCATTAAAACCCATTGCGATATCATGAATGTCGATGCCGGTATCGATTATCGTCTGCGTACGCTGACTCAGGCCCATCTGTGGCTATCGCCGCTGGATGCCGACACTCAGCAGCAAATGGATAACCTGTGGCTAGCGCTGGCTGGCGCTAAACGCACCCATGCGCCAGAGCTTGAAATTAATCACCGACCCTTTGCTACGTTGGGGGTCGAAAACCAGACGCTGGCGGTCTCATTTACCACCTTATGCGTAGATGCGCGTAGTCAGCACGACTATATTGCGCTCTCGCGCTTATTTCACACGGTATTATTGTTTGATGTGCCGGTGATGACGCCGCTAATGGAGAGTGAGGCGCGCCGGTTTATCGCCCTGGTGGATGAGTTTTACGAACGCCACGTAAAGCTTGTGGTCAGCGCTGAATGCCCGCTGGAGACGATTTATCAGGGGACCGCGCTGCAATTTGAGTTTCGTCGCTGCCTGTCGCGGTTGCAGGAGATGCAAAGCGAAGAGTATCTGTGTCTCGAGCACATGCCCTAAGCGGTGCGCGAACGTTAAAAAACCCCGGTTTAAATCACAAATAGGGGTCGATCTTTGACCCTGACTTCTCTATAATCTTGCGACCCCACGTTACGAGAAGGTTTTTTTCCCAAAACTTTCTATGTGCCGGCATAGGCTATTCGAAGGGGTAGGTTTGCTGGACAATGTCGTGTGAGCCTCAACTGTCTAAACGTTTGGGTGTTCACCAACGTGTAACTAATTTATTTGGGTAAGCTTTTAATGAAAACTTTTACAGCTAAACCAGAAACCGTAAAACGCGACTGGTATGTTGTTGACGCGACCGGTAAAACTCTGGGTCGTCTGGCTTCCGAACTGGCTCTGCGCCTGCGCGGTAAGCACAAAGCGGAATACACCCCGCACGTAGATACCGGTGATTACATCATCGTTCTGAACGCGGATAAAGTTGCTGTAACCGGTAACAAGCGTACTGACAAAGTGTACTATCACCACACTGGCTACATCGGTGGTATCAAACAAGCGACCTTTGAAGAGATGATTGCCCGCCGTCCTGAGCGTGTGATTGAGATCGCGGTTAAAGGCATGTTGCCAAAAGGCCCACTGGGTCGTGCTATGTTCCGTAAACTGAAAGTTTACGCAGGTAACGAGCACAACCACGCGGCACAGCAACCGCAAGTTCTTGACATCTAATCGGGATTATAGGCAATGGCTGAAAATCAATACTACGGCACTGGTCGCCGCAAAAGCTCCGCAGCTCGCGTGTTCATTAAACCGGGCAACGGCAAAATCGTTATCAACCAACGTTCTCTGGAACAGTACTTCGGTCGTGAAACTGCCCGCATGGTAGTTCGTCAGCCGCTGGAACTGGTCGACATGGTTGAGAAACTGGATCTGTACATCACCGTTAAAGGTGGTGGTATCTCTGGTCAGGCTGGTGCGATCCGTCACGGTATCACCCGCGCTCTGATGGAGTACGACGAGTCCCTGCGTGGCGAACTGCGTAAAGCAGGCTTCGTTACTCGTGATGCTCGTCAGGTTGAACGTAAGAAAGTCGGCCTGCGTAAAGCACGTCGTCGTCCTCAGTTCTCCAAGCGTTAATCGATATTTATATCGATGCGCAAAAAACCCGCTTCGGCGGGTTTTTTTATGCGCAACCTCCCGCGACATTATCGTCTTTATGTCGTAATCCCTGCTTCTTTTTCTACATTTCCAGAATACCCTCACCACAAAGGTGCCAAAATCTGGTAAACTATCATCCAATTTTCTGCCCAAATACCGGGGATTGTTCATTTTTTGTTTACTAACTGAACAGGAATGTCGTTCAACGGAATTGAGGCGTAAACATCTGGTCAGTCGCACTGTGTGACTGACAGCAGTAAATTCTGAATATACCTGGAGGTTTTCATGGCTGTCGCTGCCAACAAACGTTCGGTAATGACGCTGTTTTCTGGTCCTACTGACATCTATAGCCATCAGGTCCGCATTGTGCTGGCTGAAAAAGGTGTGAGTTTTGAGATCGAGCATGTGGAAAAGGACAATCCTCCTCAGGATCTGATTGACCTTAACCCTAATCAGAGCGTCCCGACACTGGTAGATCGTGAGCTGACCCTATGGGAATCTCGCATCATTATGGAGTATCTGGATGAGCGTTTTCCTCATCCGCCACTGATGCCGGTTTACCCGGTTGCTCGTGGTGAAAGCCGCCTTTACATGCATCGCGTCGAGAAAGACTGGTATACGCTGATGAACATCATCGTAAACGGTTCCTCTTCCGAAGCTGACAATGCCCGCAAGCAACTGCGTGAAGAACTGCAGGCGATTGCGCCAGTATTCGGCCAGAAACCTTACTTCCTGAGCGATGAATTTAGCCTGGTAGACTGCTACCTCGCACCGCTGCTGTGGCGTTTGCCGCTGCTCGGCATTGAATTCAGCGGCGCAGGTGCCAAAGAGTTGAAAGGGTATATGACTCGCGTATTTGAACGCGACTCGTTCCTTGCCTCTCTGACGGAAGCCGAGCGTGAAATACGTCTTGGTCGGGGCTGATTAGTATGGATTTGTCACAATTAACACCACGCCGTCCGTATCTGCTGCGCGCATTCTATGAATGGCTGCTGGACAACCAGCTCACGCCGCACCTGGTAGTGGATGTGACACTGCCCGACGTGCATGTCCCGATGGAATATGCACGCGACGGGCAAATTGTACTGAATATTGCACCGCGTGCAGTAGGTAACCTCGAACTGGCTAACGACGAAGTACGCTTCAACGCGCGCTTTGGCGGCGTGCCACGCCAGGTGTCCGTTCCGCTGGCTGCCGTGCTGGCGGTCTACGCTCGTGAAAACGGTGCGGGCACCATGTTCGAACCGGAAGCCGCTTACGATGAAAACGTTGTCAGCCAGAATGACGACAGCGAGGCTGAAGGTGAAAACGAAACGGTGATGTCGGTCATCGACGGCGATAAGCCCGATCATCAGGATGACAACGATCCTGATAACGATCCGCCGCCGCCGCGCGGAGGTCGTCCGGCGTTACGCGTCGTGAAGTAATTCTAACAGGCCCAACAGGGCCTGTTTTGTTATCTGAAGATGTGCGCCGTAAAACGCTATGCGTCTGGCGAATGGGCTTTTTTCTCTTCAAGCAACTTTTGTGAACGGGCAAGTTCGTCAGCCAGTAATTTCTCGTCAGGTAACTGCATTTTGTACTCGCTTGTCAGAACGGTATGAGGCAAACCGCTAAGCGCATAGTGGGCCTCACCTGTACCTTTTTCTGCGCAAAGGATCAACCCCACCGGCGGATTCTCTCCCGGCATTGTCCAGTGCTCTTTGGCATAGTTCAGGTACATATTCATTTGCCCGGCATCAGCGTAGCTGAACTTGCCGACCTTCAGATCCACCACCAGCAAACAGCGTAAACGGCGATGAAAAAACAGCAGGTCGATGCGAAACCAGTTATCGTCAATGCGTAATCGATGCTGGCGACCTACAAAAGCAAAATCGTCACCAAGTTCCAGCATAAAATCCATCAGGTGGTTCACCAGCGCATCTTCAAGATCGGACTCTGAATACTCATCTTTCAGATCGAGAAATTCGAGAATAAAAGGATCGCGTATGGCTTGCTCAGGCGTCATGGTAGCCACGATAGGTGCAGCCTGCTGCAACATCGCTGTTTTGTCGTGGGAGATCAACGTTCGTTCGTAAAACTGAGTGGTGATTTGTCTGTCGAGCTGCCGTACCGACCAGCCGTTACGTAACGTCTCTTTTTCATAAAAAGTGCGCGCCTCAGCGTTTTTAACCGCAAGAAGACGTACGTAAGCTGACCAGGGAAGCGGGAAAGCTTTAGCGAGTTGAATAATGTTTGATGATTCCGCAGACACTGTCTGCAGAATTCCAATATTTTGAAAGTAAAGATAAAAATTGCGAAACTGCCATAGGTTTCTGGTAGAAAAGCCGCGTTTATAACGCTGACTCAAATCAACAGATAGCCGTTCAATAAGTTGCGTGCCGTACGCTGCCCGCGCTTCGCCGCCCTGTTCGAACTCCACGATCCGCCGACCAATCTCCCAGTAGGTGGCCGTCATCAGCGCATTAATTGTGCGAACGGTCTCCGTACGGGCAGTGTCGAGCAGCTGAATAATATCGTCATGGATTTGCTGATAATCATCAGCATGTTGAGTGGAGGTAAGTGCCATTGTTTCGTCCCTGTCTTGATCGTTACCGGCATAAAAATATGCCGACATCAATGCGCTCAGGGCCCCGGGCAGTCAATACGAGTTGTAGGTATTACATTGAGTTGCAGCAGAGTTTGCGAGCTGCTTTCAGAGAATAATCGACAAAAGCAGAATGTTGGCTCCCCCTCTGGCAGCGTGATGCTACAGAGGGGAGCCAGAGCGTTTTACACTTCCAGCCAGTTCATGATCCCGTCAGCCGCTTTACGGCCTTCAGCAATGGCGGTAACCACCAGGTCCGAACCTCGCACGATGTCGCCACCGGCAAAGATTTTCGGGTTGCTGGTCTGAAAGGCATTTTCATTGCCTTCCGGGGCAATGACCCGGCCCTGAGGGTCCAGCTCGACGCTGTGTTTTGCCAGCCATTCCATGCTGTGCGGACGGAAGCCAAACGCCATTACCACCGCATCCGCCGCAACCACGTGCTCAGATCCGGCGACGATTTCCGCCCGACGGCGGCCTTTGGCATCCGGCGCGCCCATTTCGGTTCGTGCCATCTTCACGCCGCAGACTTTACCGTTAGCGTTCACTTCCACGCCCAGCGGCTGCACGTTGAACTGGAACTCGACGCCTTCTTCACGCGCGTTTTTCACTTCGCGACGGGAACCCGGCATGTTCTCTTCATCACGGCGATAAGCACAGGTAACGTGCGTCGCGCCCTGGCGAATGGAGGTGCGTACGCAGTCCATCGCGGTGTCGCCACCGCCCAGTACCACCACGCGCTTACCTTCCATGCTGACAAACGGTTCGTCCGCCGTTTCGCCGTAACCCATCAGTTGTTTGGTATTAGCGATCAGGAACGGCAGGGCATCGAACACGCCGTCGGCATCTTCGTTGTCCAGTCCACCGCGCATTGACTGATAGGTGCCGACGCCGAGGAACACCGCGTCGTAATCGCTCAGCAAATCGTCAATCTGCACATCGCGGCCGACTTCGACGTTGAGTTTGAATTCAATGCCCATGTCGGTGAAGATCTCACGGCGGCGCGTCATCACCTCTTTTTCCAGTTTAAATGCCGGAATACCGAAGGTCAGCAGGCCGCCGATCTCCGGATGACGATCGAACACCACGGCCTTCACGCCATTACGGGTAAGCACATCGGCACAGGCCAGGCCTGCCGGTCCCGCGCCGATAATGGCTACGCGTTTATCGGTCTGCTTCACCCCGGTCATATCCGGACGCCAGCCCATCTCGAACGCTTTATCATTGATATAGCGTTCAATATTACCGATGGTCACCGCGCCAAACTCATCATTTAGCGTACAAGAACCTTCACACAGGCGATCCTGCGGACATACCCGGCCGCAGACTTCCGGCAGCGTATTAGTCTGATGTGAAAGTTCTGCTGCTTCAAAAATACGTCCTTCGTTAGCCAGCTTCAGCCAGTTCGGGATGTAATTATGTACCGGGCACTTCCACTCGCAGTACGGGTTACCGCAGGACAGACAGCGATCCGCCTGGGCTTTGGCCTGGCCTTCTGAAAACGGCTCGTAAATTTCAACAAATTCAATTTTTCGGATCTTCAGCGCTTTTTTAGCCGGATCAACGCGCTGCAAGTCGATAAACTGATAAACATTCTGATTCATGATGACCCCTTACTGCGCCTGCACACGCAGCTCTGCTGCGCTACGACTACGGTGACCCAACAGTGCTTTAACATCGCTGGACTTCGGTTTAACCAGCGCAAATTTCGTCGAGAAGGTGGACCAGTGCGCCAGGATCTCTTCGCCACGTTGTGAACCGGTATGCTGAACATGTTCAGTGATTAAGCCGCGGAGGTGCTCCTCGTGAATAGCGAGATCGTCAACGCTCAATACTTCCACCAGCTCCGGGTTTACGCGCTTGCGGAACTCGCCGTTTTCATCCAGCACATAGGCGAAACCGCCCGTCATGCCCGCGCCGAAGTTAACGCCCGTTTTGCCGAGAATACAGACAATACCGCCGGTCATATATTCACAGCCGTTATCACCGATACCTTCAACTACGGTAATCGCACCAGAGTTACGTACGCCGAAACGCTCGCCCGCACGACCTGCTGCATACAGACGACCGCCGGTTGCACCGTACAAGCAGGTATTACCGATGATGGTGGCTTCGTGGCTGCGGAAAGAGGACCCTACCGGTGGGCGAACGGCCAACAGCCCGCCTGCCATGCCTTTACCCACATAGTCGTTAGCATCGCCGGTCAAATACAGTTCGACACCGCCCGCGTTCCACACGCCAAAGCTCTGGCCTGCTGTGCCGCTGAAGTACGCTTTGATCGGATCGGCAGCCAGCCCCTGATCGCCGTGGGTTTGTGCGATATACCCCGAGAGCAACGCGCCCACCGAACGATCGGTATTACGAATATCAAACCAGAACGTTTTGCTCTGACGTTCATCGACAAACGGTTTCGCATTCGCCAGCAGTTGCGCATTGAGCACGCCGTTATCAAAAGGCGGATTGTGCTCGGTACAATAAAGCGCTTTACCCGGATGCGGCTCAGCGGTTTCCAGCAGTTTGCCTAAATCAAGTTTCTGCTGTTTAGCGGTAAACCCTTCCAGCTCTTTAAGCAGATCGGTGCGGCCAATCAGATCCACCAGACGTTTCACGCCAAGCTGCGCCATCAGTTCACGCGTTTCCCGGGCAATAAATTCAAAGTAGTTGGTCACTTTGAACGGCAGGCCGTGATAATGGTTTTTACGCAGTTTTTCATCCTGAGTTGCCACGCCGGTCGCGCAGTTGTTCAGATGACAAATACGCAGATATTTACAGCCCAGCGCAACCATCGGTCCGGTACCAAAACCGAAGCTTTCTGCGCCCAAAATAGCGGCTTTAATAATGTCCTGCCCGGTTTTCAGACCGCCGTCGATCTGCAACCGAATTTTGTGACGCAACCCGTTCGACACCAGCGCCTGCTGCGTTTCAACCAGCCCCAGCTCCCACGGACAACCGGCATATTTCACCGAGGAGAGCGGACTGGCGCCGGTACCGCCGTCGTAACCGGCAATAGTAATCAGATCGGCATAGGCTTTTGCCACCCCGGTGGCAATGGTGCCAACGCCCGGCTCTGAGACCAGCTTCACTGAGATCATAGCTTTTGGATTAACCTGTTTCAGGTCAAAAATCAGCTGCGCCAGATCCTCGATAGAGTAGATATCATGATGCGGCGGCGGGGAGATCAGCGTCACGCCCGGCACCGAGTAGCGCAGTTTGGCGATATACGGGGTGACTTTATCGCCCGGCAGCTGACCGCCTTCACCCGGCTTCGCACCCTGAGCGACTTTAATCTGAATCACGTCGGCATTCACCAGGTAGGCCGGCGTCACGCCAAAGCGCCCTGAAGCGACCTGCTTAATGCGCGACACCTTATTGGTGCCGTAGCGCGCCGGATCTTCGCCGCCTTCACCAGAGTTCGAGTTACCGCCAATGCTGTTCATGGCTTCCGCCAGCGCTTCGTGGGCTTCGGGACTCAGCGCCCCGATAGACATTGCCGCCGTATCGAAGCGTTTAAACAGCTCGGTCGCCGGTTCTACATCGTCAATATTGACCGCATCGGCACCCGGATTGATCGCCAGCAAATCGCGTAACGCTGCCGCCGGACGCTCATTAACCAGCTTCGCATACTGTTGATAATCGCTGTACTCGCCGCTTTGGACGGCCTGTTGCAGCGTGCGCACGACATCCGGGTTATAGGCATGATATTCGCCGCCGTGGACATATTTCAGCAATCCGCCCTGATCCAGCGGCTTACGTGCCAGCCATGCGCGTTTTGACAGGTTCAGCAGATCCTGCTGGAAATCGCTAAAGCCTGCACCGCCGATCCGGCTGATCGCGCCCTGGAAGCAGAGGCTGGAAACGTCTTTATGTAATCCAACGGCTTCAAACAGTTTAGAGCAGCGGTAAGACGCAACGGTTGAGATGCCCATCTTGGACATGATCTTGTACAGACCTTTATTGATGCCGTTACGGTAGTTGAGCATCACGGTGCGGTACGCTTTTTCAATCGCTTTACTGTCAACCAGCTTCGCCAGCGTTTCGTAGGCCAGATACGGATAGATCGCCGTCGCGCCAAAGCCCAGCAGCACGGCGAAGTGATGCGGATCGCGCACGCTTGCGGTCTCGACAATAATATTGGCATCGCAGCGCAGGCTCTTATCGACCAGACGCGTCTGGATCGCACCTACCGCCATTGGTGCCGGCACCGGCAGGCGATTTTTGGCAATATTGCGGTCGGAAAGCACCAGTAACACCGTGCCGTCGCGCACCATCTGCTCGGCTTTATCGCACAGTGCGTTCACTGTGTCTTCAAGGCTGGTTTCCGTCACATCAAAGGTAATATCCAGCACGTCCGCACGGTAGTGATGCTCGGTCATGGTGGTCAGCTGTTTGAAATCGGAGTACAGCAGGATCGGTGATTTGAAGGTCAGGCGGTGCGCCTGGCCCTCTGCTTCACAGAAGACATTCATCTCGCGACCGATGCTGGTGGCCAGCGACATAACATGCGCTTCACGCAGGGGATCGATTGGCGGATTCGTGACCTGGGCAAACTGCTGGCGGAAATAGTCGTAAATGATGCGCGGCTGGCTGGAGAGTACGGCAAACGGGGTATCGTCACCCATTGAACCGACCGCCTCCTGGCCATTTTCGCCCAGCACGCGGATCACAGAATCCAGCTCTTCGGCGCTGTAGTTAAACTGTTTCTGATAGCTGGCGAGCAGATCGTCGTCCATCTCGCGCTGCCCAACCTGATCGTCAGACAAGTCTTCAAACGGCACCAGACGGCGCACGTTCTTCTCCATCCACTCTTTATAAGGATGGCGGCTTTTCAGATCGTCATCGGTTTCGGCCGAATGCAAAATGCGTCCGCCCCGGGTATCGATAACCATCAATTCGCCCGGACCGACGCGGCCTTTTTCAACGACCTCATCCGGCTGATAATCCCAAATCCCGACTTCAGACGCGCAGGTGATGAGCTTATCTTTGGTTATGACATAACGTGCCGGGCGCAGACCGTTACGGTCAAGGTTACAGGCGGCAAAGCGACCGTCGGACATCACGATGCCTGCCGGACCGTCCCATGGCTCCATATGCATGGAGTTAAAGTCGAAAAACGCCCGCAGCTCCGGGTCCATATCCGGGTTATTTTGCCAGGCGGGCGGCACCAGCAGACGCATGGCACGCACAATATCCATTCCGCCGGCCAGCAGCAGTTCAAGCATGTTATCCATGGAGCTGGAGTCAGAACCGGTTTCGTTAACAAACGGCGCGGCATCATGTAAATCCGGGATCAGCGGCGTTTTGAATTTATAGGTACGCGCGCGCGCCCACTGACGGTTGCCGGTGATGGTATTAATCTCACCATTATGTGCCAGGTAGCGGAACGGCTGTGCCAGCGGCCAGCGTGGCACGGTGTTGGTCGAAAAGCGCTGGTGGAACAGGCAGATGGCCGATTCCAGACGCAGATCGGCCAGATCCAGGTAGAAGCGCGGCAGATCCGCCGGCATACACAGACCTTTATAGATGTTCACCAGGTTTGACAGACTACAAACGTAGAAGTCTTTATCTTCCTGTAGACGCTTTTCAATGCGGCGGCGGGCGATAAACAAGCGGCGTTCCATATCACGCGGACGCCATCCTGCCGGAGCATTAACGAAAATCTGCTCGATGCGGGGCATAGAGGAGAGGGCGATTTCACCGAGAACGCCGTCATTGGTCGGCACCTCGCGCCAGCCCACAATCGACAGCGTCTCCTGCTGAAGTTCTTCTTCAACAATCGCGCGCGCGGCTTTGGCCCGTTCAGGATCTTTATTCAGGAATAGCATCCCAACGGCATAGTTTTTAGCTAAACGCCATCCGCGCTCTTCGGCAACAATGCGAAAAAAGCGATCGGGTTTTTGCAGCAGCAGGCCACAGCCATCACCGGTTTTACCGTCGGCGAGGATGGCGCCACGGTGCTGCATACGGGCCAGTGCGTGTATGGCTGTGCGCACTACCTTGTGGCTAGGTTCGCCTTCTATGTGGGCGATCAGGCCGAAACCACAGTTATCCTTCTCAAGGGATTTATCGTACAACATATCAGTGAACCTCCCCAGGCTCTACGGGAGACCCTCTTGACGCGGCGCACGGGCACAGCAAGAGCATGGCGACGGGGCTAACCTGCCTCGCATTCGCCCTCTTTACTATCCATTCGCACAGGTCACACAAGTGTTGAGAACTTGCTTAAGAGGGAATCTTAATTACTGCATAAATATGATGAGCCAGCGGCTCATCCAGAAAGCTTCCAGCGGATTTCCAAGTTATCGGGAATTGATACCCAGGTCAAATGACATTCTTATTTATGCAAAAATGTGCTAAATAGCACATAACTCACTGAATTAACTTACTTATAAAGTTTATAGACTGGTGCTGAATGCAGAATTGACGGGCATAAGAGTGTGATCTGTCTCACTATAAGAGAAGCGCGCCACCCGTCTATAGTGCTTGTTTTAAGCGTTAGATTAGCATTTTATACTGCAATAAAGATATTACCATGCCGTATTAAACTGTTTTCAATCGCTGATGTAATAAACGAAATATTTTTGCTGACTATAAGTAAAAGTCATCATCTGACACATGCATGAAATATCGGTAATTGTGACTGTTTATTCAATAGGTAAGCGCCGTTCCGGGCGATTGATCCAGGTCATCGCCGACGGCGGCTAAAAGTGGCAGGCTTATGCCCCTTCATCAGGGCGGTTTATTAGATTATGCAGTTACAAAAATTAGTCAATATGTTTGGTGGGGATCTGGCGCGTCGCCACGGACAAAAAGTTCATAAGCTCACGCTGCACGGCGGTTTTAGCTGTCCGAATCGCGACGGCACCATTGGGCGTGGCGGCTGCACCTTTTGTAACGTCGCCTCGTTTGCCGACGAAGCCCAGCAGTATCGATCCATCTCTGAACAGCTGGCGCATCAGGCTACGCGGGTTAATCGTGCTACGCGCTATCTGGCCTACTTTCAGGCGTATACCAGTACGTTTGCTGAAGTCCAGGTACTGCGCGCCATGTATCAACAGGCCGTAAGCCAGGCGAATATCGTGGGGCTTTGCGTCGGTACCCGTCCGGACTGCGTCCCGGAAGCGGTGCTTGATCTCCTTAGCGAGTATCACGATCGGGGTTATGAAATCTGGCTGGAGCTGGGGCTGCAAAGCGCGCAGGATAAAACGCTGCACCGTATCAACCGTGGGCATGATTTTGCCTGCTACCAAAAAACTACCCGGCTGGCACGCGAGCGCGGGCTGAACGTCTGTGCGCATCTTATCGTTGGTCTGCCGGGCGAAGGGCAGGACGACTGTCTGCACACCCTGGAGCAGGTGGTTGATACCGGCGTGGACGGCATCAAGCTTCATCCTCTGCATATTGTGAAAGGCAGCATTATGGCGAAAGCATGGGAGGCGGGCAGGTTAAACGGCATTGAACTGGACGACTATACCGTCACTGCCGGGGAGATGATCCGCCACACGCCGCCGGAGATTATTTTTCATCGTATTTCCGCCAGCGCCCGGCGGCCAACGCTGTTAGCGCCACTATGGTGTGAAAACCGCTGGACCGGAATGGTTGAACTGGATAAGTATCTCAATGAACACGGGGTGCAGGGCAGCGCGCTGGGACGTCCGTGGCAGATCCAGTCGTAGACACAGGACTGATAAGCACAGCGCCATCAGGCATTAAGCGTATCGCAGCTAATAAAAAAGCCCGGCGCGATGGCCAGGCTTTCATTCACACAAAGAAACGTTCTTACTTTTTCGCGCGCTCGAAAGAGGCCACGATCTCTGCTTTCGCTGCTTCTGCATTATCCCAGCCGTCAACTTTGACCCATTTGCCCGCTTCGAGATCTTTATAATGCTCGAAGAAGTGGGTGATCTGCGCTTTCAGCAGATCCGGCAGGTCGTTCACATCTTTAATGTGATCGTATTCTTTGCTCAGTTTGGTGTGCGGAACCGCAACCAGTTTGGCATCTTCGCCAGACTCGTCGGTCATTTTCAGCACGCCAACCGGACGGCAGCGGATCACTGAACCCGGCTCCAGCGGATACGGCGTCGGGACCAGAACGTCTACCGGGTCACCGTCCAGCGAAAGGGTGTGGTTGATGTAGCCGTAGTTGCACGGATAGAACATCGCAGTGGACATGAAACGGTCAACGAACAGCGCGCCGCTTTCTTTGTCGACTTCGTATTTGATCGGGTCCGCGTTCGCCGGGATCTCGATAACAACGTAAATATCTTCCGGCAGATCTTTACCGGCCGGGACGTTGAGTAAGCTCATGTCTGTTTCCTTTAAAATGTATGGCAAACAAGTGCCCGGTATTATAGCCAACTGCCGCAGAATGTCTTGACCTGTTTTTCTTCCCGCGCTTTTTCAGGATCGGTCTTAATCGCCTCTCTGGTGACAGGAATATCCATAAAGTCAGCTACTTACTGTATAAATTTGTGTAACCGGTTACAAAGTGGCCTGACAAAGCGAATAACTGGCTGAAAATTATTCATTTTTATCAGGCTTTCGCTTTCCCGCTATCCCCCGCGGCATCGCCCTTCGCGCCCAAGGCCCTTGTTAATGAAGTGTTCTTTTTTCTGAAGTGTGATGTAACTCATTTTGTTACATCCCGGTTTGTCTATAGTTCAAGCGCAGGTGACTTTTTACTCACAATAACCCTACGAGGACGCTCTTATGTGGAAGCGCTTACTTTTAGTCACAGCAGTTTCGGCAGCCATGTCGTCTATGGCGATGGCCGCCCCGTTGACCGTCGGTTTTTCCCAGGTCGGTTCTGAATCTGGCTGGCGCGCGGCAGAAACCAGCGTCGCCAAAAGCGAAGCTCAAAAACGCGGCATCACCCTGAAGATTGCTGATGGCCAGCAAAAACAGGAAAACCAAATCAAAGCGGTGCGATCTTTTATCGCTCAGGGCGTTGACGCGATCTTCATTGCACCAGTGGTGGCGACGGGCTGGGAGCCGGTACTGAAAGAGGCGAAAGATGCGGAAATCCCGGTGATCCTTCTCGACCGCTCCATTGATGTGAAAGATAAATCGCTCTACATGACCACCGTCACCGCCGATAACGTACTGGAAGGCCGCCTGATTGGTGACTGGCTGGTGAAAACCGTCGCAGGTAAACCGTGCAATGTTGTCGAATTGCAGGGGACCGTCGGTGCCAGCGTGGCTATCGATCGTAAGAAAGGCTTCGCAGAGGCCATTTCTAAAGCCTCAAATATTAAGATTATCCGCTCTCAGTCCGGCGACTTTACCCGCAGTAAGGGTAAAGAAGTTATGGAGAGCTTTATCAAAGCGGAAAACAACGGCAAAAACATCTGCATGGTTTACGCCCATAACGACGATATGGCGATCGGTGCCATCCAGGCCATTAAAGAAGCCGGCCTGAAATCGGGTAGCGATATTCTTACCGGTTCGATTGACGGCGTTCCGGACATTTATAAAGCGATGATTGACGGTGAAGCGAATGCCAGTGTTGAACTGACGCCGAATATGGCGGGTCCGGCATTTGACGCGCTGGAAAAATTCAAGAAAGACGGCACGCAGCCTGAGAAATTAACGATCACTAAGTCGACGCTCTATCTGCCGGATACGGCGAAAGAAGAGTTAGAGAAGAAGAAAAATATGGGGTACTAAACCACCCTCATCCCGGCCCTCTCCCTGAGGGAGAGGGAGCACATCCGGCCACATTTGACACCTTGCCTGGGCTTTTCAGGCTGTGATATCGAACGCCAGAAAGTTTCTCGCAACACGAGGCCGCGCCCTGTAATGCCTGTCCCCGGTGGCAACGCTATATTCGACGCCGGGCATCGCATCGCGCACCACACCGTACCTTCTTCCTGTGGAAGAAGGTGAGGGGAATGGGTAGAGGATAAAATATGCATACACATCAGGACATCCTGCGCACTGAAGGACTGAGTAAATTCTTCCCCGGTGTCAAAGCGCTCGACAATGTCGATTTTAGCCTGCGTCGCGGCGAAATTATGGCTCTGCTCGGCGAAAACGGTGCCGGCAAATCGACGCTGATTAAGGCGCTGACCGGCGTTTATCATCCCGATCGCGGCACTATCTGGCTGGATGGTAACGTCATTTCGCCCAAAAATACCGCCGATGCTCAGCAAGTGGGTATTGGCACGGTCTATCAGGAAGTTAATCTGCTGCCCAATATGTCGGTGGCAGATAACCTGTTTATTGGCCGCGAACCCAGACGTTTCGGTTTTTTGCGCCGTAAAGAGATGGAACGCCGGGCGACGGCATTAATGGCGTCATACGGTTTTTCACTGGACGTACGCGAACCGCTTAATCGTTTCTCGGTCGCCATGCAGCAGATCGTGGCGATCTGCCGCGCTATCGATCTCTCAGCAAAAGTGCTAATCCTCGACGAACCGACTGCCAGTCTGGATACGCAGGAAGTAGAGATGCTTTTCACCCTGATGCGCCAGCTACGGGATCGGGGCGTAAGTCTGGTGTTTGTTACTCACTTTCTCGATCAGGTCTATGAGGTGAGCGATCGCATTACTGTTCTGCGCAACGGCGGCTTTGTCGGCTGCCGTGAGACGCGAGAGCTTCCACAGATCGAACTGGTAAAAATGATGCTCGGCCGCGACCTGGATAATAATGCGCTCCAGCGGGCAGGACGTACGCTACTGAGTGAGAAACCGGTGGCCGCCTTCAATGATTTTGGCAAAAAAGGGGTGATCCATCCATTCAACCTGGAAGTAAGGCCGGGCGAGATCGTCGGACTGGCCGGTCTTCTCGGATCGGGGCGCACGGAAACGGCAGAAGTTATTTTCGGTATCAAACCGGCTGACAGCGGCAGCGCGATGATCAAAGGCAAGCCGCAAACATTGCGTTCACCGCACCAGGCGTCATGTCTTGGCATCGGCTTTTGCCCGGAGGATCGTAAAACTGACGGTATTATCGCCGCCGCCTCGGTGCGTGAGAATATTATTCTGGCGCTTCAGGCCCAGCGCGGCTGGCTGCGCCCCATTCCTCGTCGTGAACAAAACGCGATTGCTGAGCGCTTTATTCGCCAGTTAGGTATCCGCACGCCCAGCGCTGAACAGCCGATTGAGTTTCTCTCCGGCGGCAATCAGCAAAAAGTGCTGCTGTCGCGCTGGCTGTTGACCCGCCCGCAATTCCTGATCCTTGACGAGCCAACCCGCGGTATTGACGTCGGCGCACACGCCGAAATTATTCGCCTGATCGAAACGCTGTGTGCCGATGGGCTGGCGCTGCTGGTGATCTCCTCTGAACTGGAAGAATTGGTGGGTTACGCCGATCGGGTCATTATTATGCGCGATCGCAAACAGGTGGCGGAGATCCCGCTGGATCAGCTCTCCGTTCCGGCGATCATGAATGCCATTGCGGCATAAGGAGAATCTTGTGATGTCCCGATCTCTTCCGCAAACCACGCCGCCAAAACGGCGCTTTCACTGGCCTCCGGGCATGCCGCAGCTGATTGCGCTGGCACTGGTGCTGGTGGTTGATAGCCTGGTTGCCCCGCACTTTTTCCAGATAGTGTTACAGGACGGGCGGCTGTTTGGTAGCCCGATTGATATCCTGAATCGGGCGGCCCCTGTTGCCCTGCTGGCGATCGGTATGACGCTGGTGATTGCGACTGGCGGTATCGATCTTTCCGTTGGCGCAGTGATGGCCATTGCCGGCGCTACCGCCGCCTCAATGACCGTAGCCGGGCATTCACTGACCGTCGTGCTGCTGGCATCGCTGGGCGCGGGCGCGCTGGCCGGGCTGTGGAATGGCATTCTGGTAGCCATTCTCAAGATCCAGCCTTTCGTCGCCACGCTGATCCTGATGGTGGCCGGGCGGGGAGTGGCGCAGCTTATTACTTCCGGGCAAATCGTTACGTTTAACTCACCGCATCTGGCATGGATTGGCAGCGGATCGCTGTTTTTCTTCCCGACGCCGGTAATTATCGCCCTTGTGACGCTGCTGTTGTTCTGGCTTTTTACCCGCAAAACGGCGCTCGGCATGTTTATTGAAGCCGTCGGGATTAATATTCGGGCGGCGAAAAACGCCGGCGTTAATACCCGACTGGTGGTGATGCTGGCATACGTTCTGAGCGGCGTGTGCGCGGCAATTGCCGGGATTATCGTCGCCGCGGATATTCGCGGGGCAGATGCCAATAACGCCGGATTATGGCTGGAACTGGATGCGATCCTGGCCGTGGTTATTGGCGGAGGATCGCTGATGGGCGGACGCTTTAATCTGTTTCTGTCGGTAGTCGGCGCGCTGATTATTCAGGGGATGAACACCGGCATTTTGCTCTCCGGCTTTCCGCCGGAACTGAATCAGGTGGTGAAAGCCGTAGTGGTGATGTGCGTGCTGATTGTTCAGGCACCGCTCTTTATCCAGATGCTAAAAAGAAGAGGTGGTCATGATAAAACGTAACCTGCCGCTGATGATCACACTCGGCGTATTTGTGTTGGGCTATCTTTATTGCCTGACCCAGTTCCCTGGCTTCGCGTCAACGCGGGTCATCTGCAATATCCTGACCGATAACGCTTTTCTGGGGATTATCGCCGTTGGCATGACCTTTGTGATCCTCTCCGGCGGCATCGATCTGTCGGTTGGCTCCGTTATCGCCTTCACCGGCGTGTTTCTTGCCAAAGCGATCGGCTTCTGGGGCCTGTCGCCGCTGGTGGCTTTCCCGCTGGTGCTGGCGATGGGCTGCGCGTTCGGCGCCTTTATGGGATTACTGATTGATGCGCTAAAAATCCCGGCGTTTATTATTACGCTGGCAGGGATGTTCTTTCTGCGTGGCGTAAGCTACCTGGTTTCGGAAGAGTCGATCCCGATTAATCACCCGATATACGACACGCTGTCCAGCCTGGCGTGGAAAATTCCCGGCGGTGGACGGTTGAGTGCGATGGGCCTGCTCATGCTCGGGGTGGTCGTGATCGGCATTTTCCTCGCCCGCCGCACGCGCTTTGGCAACGAAGTCTATGCCATTGGCGGCAACGCTACCTCTGCCAATTTGATGGGCATCTCTACGCGCAGCACCACTATCCGTATTTATATGCTGTCAACTGGCCTTGCGACGCTTGCGGGGATTGTCTTCTCCCTTTATACCCAGGCTGGCTACGCCCTGGCGGGCGTCGGCGTTGAACTGGATGCCATTGCGTCGGTAGTTATTGGCGGAACGCTGTTAAGCGGTGGGGTCGGTACGGTATTAGGCACCTTATTTGGCGTGGCAATTCAGGGACTCATTCAGACCTATATTAATTTCGACGGCACGTTAAGCAGCTGGTGGACCAAAATTGCCATCGGCATCTTATTATTTATTTTTATCGCCCTGCAGCGCGGTCTGACGGTGCTGTGGGAAAATCGTCAAAGCTCGCCGGTTACGCGGGTAAATGTTGCCTCGGCCACGAAAAGCTGACAATACCCTCTCCCGGCGGGAGAGGGTAAATATGCCATCAGGCGTCCGGGAATTCGCGAATAAAACGTTCTACATCGTCGACCATATGGTCGGTACCGACAAAGAACGGACGGCGCTGGTGCAGGGTCTCCGGCATGATATCCAGAATACGATCCTTACCATCGCTCGCCTTGCCACCCGCCTGTTCAGCGAGGAACGCCATCGGGTTGCATTCATACAGTAAACGCAGCTTACCTTCCGGATGGCTGGCGGTGCTTGGATAGAGATAAATCCCGCCTTTCAGCAGATTACGGTGAAAGTCAGCGACCAGCGAACCAATATAACGTGAGGTATAAGGACGCTGGGTCAACTTGTCTTCTTCCTGGCAAAACTTCAGGTATTTCTTCACGCCAGCAGGGAATTTAATATAGTTCCCTTCGTTAATGGAGTACGTATTGCCTTTTTCCGGGAAGCGCATACGTTCCTGACTGAGACAAAATACGCCCAGCGACGGATCGTAGGTAAACGCGTGTACGCCGCAGCCGGTGGTATAAACCAGCATCGTCGATGAGCCATACACCACATAACCTGCTGCCACCTGCTTGTTCCCCGGCTGCAGAAAATCCTCTTCGGTGACCGGCGTCCCGACCGGGGTCACGCGACGATAAATAGAGAAAATGGTGCCGACAGAAACGTTAACATCGATATTGGAAGAGCCGTCCAGCGGATCCATCAGCACCACATATTTGGCGTGCTCGCAGCCTTCAAAAACAACAATCTCATCTTCTTCTTCTGACGCGATACCGGCCACGATATCGCGGGCGCGCAGGGCCGCCTTCAGTTTTTCGTTGGCAAACAGGTCAAGTTTCTGCTGAACTTCGCCCTGGATATTTTCAGCACCGCTGGCACCGAGAATATCGACCAGCCCGGCTTTGTTGATATCGCGGTGGATGATCTTCGCTCCCAGCTTTATTGCCGATAATAAAGCAGTGAGCTCACCGGTAGCATGTGAAAACTCATGCTGCTTTTCGACAATAAATTCACCTAACGTTTTCATAACACTTTCCCTGCATTGTATGTGGATTAATGTTGTTGCAACAATCTTAACAAAGTTTCAAAAGAACGCGCACAGGTGAATCGCGCCAGCAACGCAAGGAAAATCCTGAAATGCATTTCCGCACCGGCGAACATGTGGGTAAAATGTGGCAATAGAAAAGAAGGAAGTCATACATGCGCATTCATATTTTAGGAATTTGTGGCACGTTTATGGGTGGCCTGACCATGCTGGCCCGCTCCCTGGGCCACGAGGTAACAGGATCGGATAACAATGTCTATCCGCCAATGAGCACGCTGCTTGAGAACCAGGGTATTACCCTGATTCAGGGTTACGATGTCGCTCAGCTTGATCCCCAGCCGGATCTGGTGATCATTGGCAACGCGATGACGCGCGGCAATCCCTGTGTCGAAGCGGTACTGGAGCGCAATATTCCCTTCATGTCCGGTCCACAGTGGCTACATGACTTTGTGCTGCGCGACCGCTGGGTGATTGCTATTGCAGGCACTCATGGTAAAACCACCACGGCGGGAATGGCCACCTGGATCCTCGAAGCCTGCGGCTATCAGCCCGGATTTGTCATCGGCGGCGTACCGGGTAACTTTGAGGTTTCAGCGCGTCTGGGCAACAGCCCGTTCTTTGTGATTGAAGCCGACGAATATGACTGTGCGTTTTTCGATAAACGTTCTAAGTTTGTCCACTATTGCCCGCGTACGCTGGTACTGAACAACCTTGAGTTCGATCACGCGGATATTTTTGACGATCTGAAAGCGATTCAGAAACAGTTCCATCATCTGGTTCGCATCGTCCCGGGGCGCGGAAAAATCATCCTGCCAGAGAACGACATCAATCTGAAACAGACGATGGCAATGGGCTGCTGGAGTGAACAGGAGCTGGTCGGTGAGCAGGGACACTGGCAGGCGAAAAAACTGACTACCGATGCCTCCCGGTGGGAAGTACTGCTGGACGGCGAGAAAGTCGGAGAAGTGCAGTGGGCGCTGGTGGGTGAGCATAATATGCACAATGGATTGATGGCCATCGCCGCCGCACGTCATGTGGGCGTCACGCCAGCGGATGCGGCAAACGCGCTGGGGTCATTTATCAATGCCCGTCGCCGCCTTGAGCTGCGCGGTGAGGCTAACGGCGTAACGGTATATGACGATTTTGCGCATCATCCGACCGCTATTCTGGCCACGCTTGCTGCGCTACGTGGCAAAGTTGGTGGCACCGCGCGTATTCTTGCCGTGCTTGAACCACGCTCTAACACCATGAAGATGGGCATCTGTAAAGACGATCTTGCGCCGTCCCTGGGACGTGCGGATGAAGTCTTTCTTCTCCAGCCGCAGCATATTCCCTGGCAGGTGACAGAGGTGGCTGATGCCTGTGTTCAGCCTGCCCACTGGCATGCCGATGTTGATACGCTTGCTGATATGGTGGTGAAAACCGCGCAGCCGGGCGATCATATTCTGGTCATGAGCAACGGGGGTTTTGGCGGTATTCATCAGAAGCTGCTGGATAAACTGGCGAAAAAGGCTGAAGCCACACAATATTAATCGCCATACGTAATGTTGTTATACCGGGGCCGACCATTGTCAGGCCCCTTTTTTATGCGGGTTTACAACGTTGATACGGTTCGCCTATTATTTCAGGGTTTAAATAGCCAACCCTGAAACAGGCAATTGATCATGACAATATTACCCGAGGTGGCCACACCGGTTGAAAAGAACGTAAAGATGGTCAGTGTTGCGCTGAGCGTAAGTATTGCCTCGCTGGTACTCTTTGCGTTAATGGTCCTTTTTGCGGTATTTACAAATTATAGCGATGAGTGGGTTGAGGTTCTCGACCTGGCAGTAATGGCCGGATGGTGTGTGGTCCTGCTATTAATAACGGTCAGTTTCCCCATGAGTATCGCGGGTATGGTGGCTTCAACGCGGCGATTAAAAGCGTTTCTGGCTTTCTTTATTTCCAGTATTACGTTGACGTTATTAGTGGGGAGTCTTTTGCTGGCAGATTCAATGTAGGGAGTAACGGGTACTCCCTGACAGCATTAATACTGACGTGACGGCACTTTTTCAAGTTCAGCTGAACTCTTGCGGCTCATGCCCTGGAAGGGATTCCAGCTATCGACACCTTTAATCGTATGCAGATAATAAGCGCTATTCACTGACATCGCGCAGAAAGCAGCATAGGCCAGGTTTACCCCTCTTACCACGCCGTCGAGATTCAGATCGCCCATCACTTCAACCACCCCTATCAGCAGGTTGATAACGGCAATACCGACAAAAAGCGTCAGGCCTTTTTTCCATAAACCCAGAATACAGAAGTAGATAAAGCCAAAGAAAAAAGCATAAAAGTTATACATGTAGCGCGGGCGCTGTAAAAATTTTAATTTCTTAACGGCATCACGATAACCCGGCGAGCCCGGCAGGCCATTACGCTCAAAGAAGTCGAAGCGATCTTTCCATTTCTCGCTATATGTTTTTTGTGTCATATGTTTTTTCCTTTCCCCAGAGAATACCAGATATGCTGGTTGCCCGAGCAAGGATAGACTATTCAAATTAGCAGGTCAGCTACCGCCTCCCAAATCAGGTGGGGAAATTAAAGACTATTTGACAATATTTATTAATAATGAGAATGGCCTGCCCAATATAACCGGACAGGCCCTGCGGGAATTATTCTTTCGCTATCGGGGTTTCATCGATTTTTAGCGTCGTGGTGCCCTGAATATCGTTAATGGTTTTTTCTACCTCGCTGACCTGGCTGCTGCTGTGTAATAAGGTATAAGTCAGATCGAACTGAGTACTTTCACCAGGCTGAAGTTGCTTCACGCGTTTTTGCTCGCGTTCAATTGTCACCGGATAGGCATAATTTGTACCCGGCTCAATACCGGTCACATAGCCTTGCTTCCCGGTATCGGTATTTTTCCACAGGGTCAGAACGGGCAGCTGGCGAGTATCGAACTGAATAGCGGCACCTTTATCTCCCGCCTTATTGACGACTGCCGCCAGGGTGTGATGATTGCTGTCTGATAACGGTTTGATGTTAAAAACCATTTCATCAAAACCTTTGGTTGGACCCAGATACGTTTGCCACGTTTTCAGACCGTCCTTCGCATAATCGTTGAAGGGGCTGATACTTTCCATGGCCGCAAGAAAACGTGCACCCTCTTCAAGGATCGGTTTACCAAAGTTACTGTGATAAATAATCTGATAATCATGCGGGTAGTCAGCATGGTTGGTTAACACGTCGTGCAGACTAAAGCTGTTGCTGCCGGGCACATAGCGCAATTCAGTCATGGTTTGCAGATCGGCTTTTTTGAAGGTGCTCTCTTTCAGCAAACCGCGAATACGGATCTCATAGGGGGCGGAGTCGCTTACCTCGACTTCTACCTGCGAGGCCGGCGTATTACCCGCTTTGCCATGCAGGGTATAAATCTGACCGTCAGCCGTCACCGGATGCCCGGTCCATTCATAGCCGCAGCGAACCATCATTTCGTTGAATCCTTCCAGCCAGCCCAGACCATTACGGCTTTCCAGATTAATAAATGCCGGATTGACCACCTCTTTAACCGGCGAGTCCCAGCCCATGCGTACGCCAAATCCCTCAACATGCAGTATATTCATACCGCGCGTTGGGCTGAGCGCAATAGTGAGGCCGTCTTTACTGGTAATGGTCAAGACTTTACTGCCTTCCTGTTTGCCGCCGTGCAACACTTTTTGCTCAATGCTGAAATGGCTGTCTTTGATGTTCAGCTTATCGCTGCTGATCTGCCAGTTCCCTTTTTCGGTACTGTTTTCAGCACCCGTCAGCACCCATGTTTGCGCCAGGGCAGGGGCCGAAATTAGCAGGGCCAGCGTAGTCAGTGTCAGTGCCTTTTTCATAAAATCATCCTTTTTGCTGAATCGATTATGTTTTTCATGATGAAATTTAGTGATATCAGCGTTATGAAAATGTGACCTGCCTCACCTGGTGAGTAAACAGCCAAATTTGCCGTGTGAAATATGATCGCTACTGTAAAAATGTGCGCAACTGAATGGCTGTTACATAGATTTAAGTGATGTTGATCGTCAATAGCTTTAACGATTCAGCTTGTTGTGCCTTAGAAAGTGGCGCGAGTAAAAGGGCAGGAAAAAAGAGGGAAAAGGGCTAACGCGGACGTTCCGCGCCAGCCGGAGATATTACAGATCGCTTTCTGCCAGTTCGCGCAGATACTGGAAGATCTGCCGAGCCGATTTTGGCGGTTTATTGGTTTCTTGTTCTTTCTTCGCGTTACGGATAAGCGAACGCAGCTGCTGACGATCTGCCTGCGGCCACAGTCGCAGCACTTCCGGCACCGCGTCATCACCTTCAGCAATCAGACGATCGCGGATCTGCTCCAGCTTGTGGAACATCGCTACCTGCTGGTTATGCCGGTTTTTCAGCTTATCCAGCGCCTGGCGAATGGGTTCAACGTCGCGCTGACGCAGCATTTTGCCGATCAGCTGTAACTGACGACGACGACCTTCCATCTTGATGCGCTGCGCCAGTTCGATAGCAGCACGCAAGTCCTGGTCAAGAGGGATCTTGTCCAGTGCGTTCTTGCCCAGCGCGACCATTTCCGCTCCGAGCTGCTTTAATTCTTCGGCATCACGTTTAATTTCACTTTTGCTGACCCAGATGATTTCATCATCTTCGTCTTCAATATCATCACCGGGAACATCGTCGAGCCAGTCTTCGGGCTGCTTAGTCATATTTGGCTCCTCAAAAAAGAGGCTAATACTAACACTGTGAGCGCACACTGAGAATGGGTTCTCTGTTAGACTTCAATAAACTTCACCTTACATTATGGCATCAGTAATGAAAGTAATCACACAAGTTGCAGAGCAGCGTAAAGTCCTGGAAGAAGCCGTATCAACCGCACTGGCGCTGGCTTCCGGCAAATCCGACGGCGCGGAAGTGGCGGTCAGCAAGACCACCGGGATTGGCGTCAGCACCCGCTACGGTGAGGTGGAAAATGTTGAATTTAACAGTGACGGCGCGTTGGGTATCACCGTTTATCACCAGAATCGCAAAGGAAGTGCCTCATCCACTGACCTCAGCCCGGATGCCATCGCCCGCACCGTGCAGGCCGCGCTGGATATTGCCCGTTATACCTCTCCGGACCCGTGCGCGGGCGTGGCAGACAAAGATCTTCTGGCCTTTGACGCGCCGGATCTTGACCTGTTCCATCCGGCTGAAGTCTCTCCTGACGAAGCCATCGAACTGGCAGCACGCGCGGAGCAGGCATCCCTTAACGCTGATAAACGTATTACCAATACCGAAGGCGGCAGTTTTAACAGCCATTACGGGATCAAAGTCTTTGGCAACAGCCACGGGATGTTGCAGAGCTATTGCTCAACGCGCCACTCGCTCTCCAGCTGTGTGATTGCTGAAGTGAATGGCGAGATGGAACGCGACTACGCCTATACCATCGGCCGCGCGCTGGGCGATTTGCAAAGCCCGGAATGGGTCGGCGAAGAGTGCGCGCGTCGCACCTTATCGCGCCTGTCACCGCGTAAACTCTCTACCATGAAAGCGCCGGTTATCTTCGCTAACGAAGTGGCTACCGGCCTGTTTGGTCATCTGGTAGGCGCCATTGCGGGCGGCGCCGTATACCGTAAATCAACCTTCCTGCTGGATTCACTGGGCCAGCAAATCCTGCCGGAATGGCTGACCATTGAGGAACATCCGCACCTGCTCAAAGGGCTGGCATCTACACCGTTTGACGGCGAAGGCGTGCGCACAGAACGCCGCGACATCATTAAAGATGGGGTATTAACCCAGTGGCTTTTAACTAATTATTCTGCGCGTAAGCTGGGCCTGAAAAGTACCGGCCACGCCGGCGGCATTCACAACTGGCGCATTGCCGGACAGGGTCTGGATTTTGCCGGGCTGTTGAAAGAGATGGGCACCGGGCTGGTGGTCACCGAACTTATGGGACAGGGCGTCAGCGGCATCACCGGCGATTATTCACGCGGTGCAGCGGGCTTCTGGGTTGAAAACGGTGAGATCCAGTATCCGGTAAGCGAAATCACCATTGCGGGCAATCTGAAAGACATGTGGCGCAATATGGTGACCATCGGTAATGATATCGAAACGCGCAGTAATATTCAGTGTGGTTCAGTACTGCTTCCGGAGATGAAAATCGCCGGACAGTAAACTCAGGGCGGCACTGGCCGCCCTTTTTAATAATAAAAAAGGAAGTGAGCGATGCGTAAAACGTTATTGACGATGCTGGCAGTATCCACGCTTGTGCTGAGTTCAGCCCATGTTATGGCTGCCGATCTTGAAGATGATATGGACACCCTTAATACTAATCTGAAGGTGGTCCAGACTACGGACAACGCTGCTGAAATGAAAGCCGCACTCACCGATATGCGTACGGCCGCTCTGGACGCGCAAAAAGCCACCCCGCCAAAACTGGAAGATAAAGCCGCCGACAGCCCGGAAATGAAAGATTATCGCCACGGCTTCGATATCCTGGTCGCGCAAATTGATGGCGCAATTAAGCTCGCCAATGAAGGTAAAGTGAAAGAAGCGCAGGCCGCGGCAGAAGAGTTTAAAACCACGCGCAATACCTATCATAAGAAGTATCGTTAATCACTAAACGCAAAATGCGCTCATGTTAAACCATGAGCGTATTACCAGTTATGCCAGCGGTACATCAGGGCTTTTGACAAACCCGTGTCGGGCATTATTGCACACCTTTCATTGCACCGGATGATGTCAGACGCGGCGCATGTACCCCTTTTCTCATAAGTAAACCTTATTAACCTCACATTTTTCCAGACCAGTAGACGACGCGTTTGCCCGTTAACTGCCGCTGATTTCCACGTTTTTATGTGACGTTTGTCACGATATCCCAGTGAATAATCGTTATTCAGCCCATTTATGCGGCACAGATCACTCTTGCCACTCGCCTTTCCACTTCGAAGTGGAAAACAACTCGCTACAAACTATTAACGTCCGACGGTAGTTTTATCCCAGAGCCAAAAACGGGGTACAACGAGTGAATAACGGAGCTGTCATTAACGACGCTGGAGAACAAACGGAGCAGATTGGCGAGCTTGCCGATCGCATGTTGCCGCAGGTATATGCGCTGCTGGGCCGTCACCACATTATTCCTAATGCCGTACAGGAGCAGATGCTGACCTCCCACGTGCGGGCAATGGCCTTTCGAGCGATCACCGGCGAGCCATTACCCGAAGTCGAGGCCAGCCTGTTCGACGAAATTTCACCAGACTCAATGGCCCTTGCTCGCGACGTGGTCGCAGCATTCGGCAACCTTCCCGAAGAAGAAGCCTGGCTACTGTCAGTTCACTTCGAAGTCGCAAAAGAAAACCTTTAAGGAGCACAAGATGGAACAGATTACCGTAGTGATTGGCGACCGTTTAGGGAAAGGCCAGAAAGTTGCCGCTGGCGTCGAAAAAGCGGGCGGACGTGCCGTGGTGGTGCCGGGTATGGCGGCAGACATGAAGCTGGGCGACATGATGAAAGCTGAAAATGCCACCTTCGGCATCTCATTCTGCGGCAGCGGCGGGGCCGGAGCGATTACTGCCCAGACCAAATATGGCTATAAAGCGAAATACGGTATGCGCTCGGTTGATGAAGGCGTGACCGCCATCAACGAAGGCTGCAACGTGCTGGGGTTTGGCTTTATGGATAAAGAAGAGCTGGGCGAACGTCTGGTACAGGCGTGGCAGAAGAAGCACGGCGCATAAGCATGAAAGAGCAATTCACCACCACGGTGAGAGTCAAGGGTAAAGGCGAGGGCAAATCGCGCGCCTTTGCCGATGCCCTCAACCACGTTCAGGCGGCAGTGATGAAAGCCTCGCCGCATATTTTACTGCGTATTGAGCCACAGGATGTGCAGGTTGTTCACGCGCATGAAACGGTGCGTAAAGAAGCCTTTTTGTTCTTCTTTTTGCGCCGGGAAAGACGGACGTTCAGTGTGGAGCTGGACGTTACCGTCAACGTGACGGCCATCGATCTTGATAAGGTCGATTTTGTCACGCAACGCTGATCCTCAATAATAGGGCGGAACCATGTTCCTGATAATATTAATAAAATCGCTAATCATCGGCGGCCTGGTCGGGGTGGGTGTGGGCGCCGGAGCGGCACGCATGTTTCACGCGCCTACCACGCAGGGGATGGGGGCATTTCGTACGTTAGGTGAGCTGAATTCCTGTGAAGGCGATCCTGCGTCACACTTCTCATTTGGTTTAGGCTTTTTCTTTAACGCCTGGGCATCTTCGGTGGCTGCCGGTTCATTCACTCAGGATGTTGATCATCGCATTATCCCTAACTGGGGCGCGGCAGCGCTGATGATCAAAAATCGCAACGTCGGCGAAACAATGCACGACCCGAAAAAAATGGCCATCGCCTGCGGGATCATTGGCACCTTCGTCGTGACCTTTCTCAACCTGACCGCCTCATCGGTGCCTGAATCTTTACAGGTCACGGCGGTGAAGGTGCTGGTCCCTGCGGCTAACCTGCTGGTTAACATCATCATGCCGGTGATTTTCTGGCTGGCAGCAATTGATGCGGGCAAGAAATCGGGCTTTTGGGCCACTATTTTTGGCGGCGCAGCGCAGCTGATCATGGGCAACGCCGTTCCGGGCCTGGTACTGGGGATCCTGATTGGTAAGGGCGTGGAAGAGAGCGGCTGGCACCGGGTCACCAAAGTGATGATGGGCGCGATTATTACGCTGTTTGTTCTGAGTGCCTTCTTCCGCGGCTTCGACATGAAAATGATCGAATCCTTTAATCTGACCGTGCCGAACTGGCTCGATCTGATCCACAACTCGCTCAGCGGCAAATAACGGAGACGGCAATGGAACAGAATAAAGGGTTTTGGTATGCCGACTGGTCGTTCCCGATCTTCGTTGGTCTGCTCTCCTCCGGCGTATTTGCCGGGACACACATGTATTACCTCTACGGTATTGGTGCGTTTAACGAAGTGGCGTTTGTGGCGATGCTGAAAGCCGGTATGGATACCGGGGTTTACGGCGCGGTGGCAGCCTTTGGTGCCAGCTTTCTTTTCGCCCGTATTATCGAAGGTTCGCTGGTTGGTATTCTGGACATCGGCGGCGCGATCCAGACCGGTGTGGGTCTTGGCGTTCCGGCGCTGCTGCTGGGAGCCGGATTTGTTTTTCCGGTTGAGAACTTCATCGCGTCGCTTTTCACCGGATTAGTGATTGGTCTGGCGATTGGCTATCTGATCATTCTGGCGCGTAAGTTTACCATCAACCAGAGCAACTCCACTTACGGCGCGGATGTGATGATGGGGGCGGGTAACGCGTCCGGACGTTTTCTCGGGCCATTGATTATCCTCAGTGCCATGGCCGCCTCGATCCCTATCGGCATTGGCTCGCTGGTGGGTGCGCTGCTGTTTTACATCTGGCAGAAGCCGATAACCGGCGGGGCGATCCTCGGCGCGATGATCCTCGGCTCGCTGTTTCCGATTGCGATTAGCTAAGTGCCTGAGAAGGTGTAACTTCCAGCGGGCGCGTCATGCGCCCGCACTATCAGGAGAAAGCTATGTTTGATGTACTCCTGCGCCGCGCGCGTCTGGTCGACGATACCGTCACTGATATTGCGCTGCGGGACGGCAAAATTGCGGCGCTGGGCGAGATTAACGGCCCGGCTCCGGTAGATATTGATCTACAGGGTCAATATTATGTCAGCGCGGGCTGGATTGACTCTCACGTCCACTGCTACCCCAACTCCCCGATTTACCACGATCAACCTGACAGTATTGGCATTGCAACCGGAGTCACTACCGTCGTTGATGCAGGCAGTACCGGTGCCGATGATATCGATGATTTTTATACCCTTACCCGCCAGGCGACAACGGAGGTGTATGCGCTACTGAACATCTCCCGCGTTGGACTGATTGCCCAGAACGAACTGGCGAATATGGCCAATATCGATCGCGATGCGGTGCGTGAGGCGGTTAAACGCTATCCCGATTTCATCGTCGGTCTGAAGGCGCGAATGAGCAGTAGCGTGGTTGGGGATAATGGCATTACGCCGCTGGAGCAGGCCAAAGTAATGCAGCAGGAAAACGGTGATTTGCCGTTGATGGTGCATATTGGTAACAGTCCGCCGGATCTTGATGATATTGCCGAACGCCTGACCCGCGGCGATATCATCACCCACTGCTATAACGGCAAACCCAACCGCATCCTTACGCCGGGCGGGGAGCTGCGGGCCTCTGTCACCCGGGCTATTCAACGCGGCGTGCGGCTGGATGTCGGGCACGGAACCGCCAGCCTCAGCTTTGCGGTGGCGCGGAAAGCCATCAGCATGGGCATCCTGCCGCATACCATCAGTTCAGATATTTACTGCCGCAATCGTATCAACGGCCCGGTGTATTCTCTGGCCAACGTGATGTCGAAATTCCTCGCCATTGGTATGTCCCTGCCGCAGGTCATTGAGTGCGTTACCGCCAGCGCGGCAGAAGGGTTACGGCTTACCCACAAGGGGCGACTGGCCGTGGGATATGACGCGGATCTGACCATTTTTACGCTTAAACGCCAGTCGACACTGCTGGTCGATGCTGAGAACGATAGCTTAGCGGCTGACACATTACTGATCCCGCTCGCCGCCGTGCGCGCGGGCACGCTTTATCCGACCGAACAAGGGAGTGCGGAAGATGCCTTCAATCTATGAGAAGTACGGTTTAAAACAGGTGATTAACACCTCCGGGCGCATGACGGCGCTGGGGGTTTCCACGCCGCGTCCGGAAGTGGTGCAGGCGGCGATGGACGGCATGAATCACTATTTCGAAATGAAAGATCTGGTTAATAAAACCGGCGAGTATATTGCGCGGCTGCTGGATGTCGAGGGTGCAACCGTGGTGTCCTGCGCCTCCGCAGGCGTGGCCCAGTCGGTGGCTGCCGTACTGGTAAAAGACAGCGACTGGCTGCTGGAAAATCTGCACATCACCCCGATTGAAAATAATGAAATCGTGCTGCCAAAAGGTCACAACGTTAACTTCGGCGCGCCGGTCGGTACGATGGTGGCACTGGGCGGCGGTAAAATTGTCGAGGCGGGTTACGCTAACGAATGCTCGGCCGACCAGCTTGCCGCCGCGATCACGCCGCGTACGGCGGCCATTATGTACATCAAATCTCACCACTGCGTGCAGAAAAGTATGCTCAGCGTGGAGCAGGCGGCGGTCGTTGCCCGTAAGCACAATCTGCCGCTGATTGTTGATGCCGCCGCAGAAGAAGATCTCCACATCTACTACCGTTCCGGTGCCGATCTGGTGATTTACAGCGGTGCAAAAGCGATTGAAGGGCCGACCAGCGGGCTGGTGATTGGTAAAACGCAGTATGTTGAGTGGGTGAAGCGGCAGACTGCGGGTATTGGCCGGGCGATGAAAGTGGGTAAAGAAGGCATTCTTGGCCTGACCTGCGCCATCGAGCATTATCTCTCCGCTGAAAAAGAGAGCGGGGCGGAAATGGTTAACAAAATGACGCCGTTTATTAACGCGCTAAATGCCCTTGATGGTATTACCGCGCGGGTGGTGTGGGACAGCGCCGGGCGTGATATTGCCCGCGCCGAAATAAAGTTTGACGAAGCGGTAACCGGCGTGGCAACGGGCGATCTGGTCGCCGCGCTGAAACAGGGCGACTACGCCATTTACTTTCGTGGCTATAAAGCCAATGAAGGCATTATTGAAGCCGATGTGCGCAGCGTAAACGCGGCACAGCTGGATATTGTTGCCCGGCGAATTGCCGAAGTGGTTAATCAGGAGAAAATGGCATGAAACTCACCCCTCACTTTTACCGTGACCGCGTTTGTCTGAACGTGCTGGCAGGTTCAAAAGCCAATGCCAGCGCCATTTATGAAGCGGCAGAAGGCCATGTGCTGGTGGGCGTGCTCTCCAAAAACTATCCTGACGTGGCAAGTGCGGTTGCCGATATGCGTGAGTATGCTGCGCTTATTAATAATGCACTGTCGGTAGGGCTGGGCGCGGGCGATCCGAATCAGTCGGCGATGGTCAGCGCCATTTCCCGCGACGTCCAGCCGCAGCACGTTAATCAGGTTTTTACTGGCGTAGCCGCCAGCCGCGCGCTGCTTGGGCAGAATGAGACGGTGGTCAACGGGCTGGTATCACCAACCGGCACGCCGGGGCAGGTTAAAATCTCCACTGGCCCACTCAGCAGCCGGGCACCTGACGGCATCGTACCGGTAGAAACCGCGATTGCCCTGCTCAAGGACCTGGGCGGCAGCTCCATAAAATATTTCCCGATGGGCGGCCTGCAGTGCCGTGACGAATATCAGGCGGTAGCGGAAGCCTGTGCCCGTCACGATTTCTGGCTGGAGCCGACCGGGGGAATCGATCTGGATAATTTTGCTGAGATTTTGCAGATTGCGCTGG
This sequence comes from Klebsiella sp. RIT-PI-d, assembly GCF_001187865.1. Lineage (NCBI taxonomy): Bacteria > Pseudomonadati > Pseudomonadota > Gammaproteobacteria > Enterobacterales > Enterobacteriaceae > Klebsiella > Klebsiella sp. RIT-PI-d. Next base: position 20,161 of record NZ_LGIT01000012.1, on the reverse strand, counting down.
ATGCCGGCGTAAGCAAAATCATTCCTCACATTTACAGTTCAATTATTGATAAGGTGAGTGGCGATACCCGTCCTGACGATGTGCGTCAGCTGCTGGCCATGACGAAGCAACTGGTGGGGTAATTCACCCTTATCCGCCGCAGTCATAAGCTCCTGGTCTTCTGGCTTTCAGACGAAACGGAACCAAACCGCGATATAAGAGGACACCAACGTGCGATTCCCGAACCAACGTTTAGCGCAGCTGTTTGATATGCTGCAAAACGAGCCGCTACCGCAGGACGAGCTGGCGCAGCGGCTGGCCGTGTCCACGCGCACCGTTCGGGCCGATATCACTGCACTTAACGCCCTGCTGGCTCAGCACGGCGCGCAGTTTATCCTCAGTCGCGGCAGCGGTTATCAGCTCAAAATTGACGATCCTGGCCGCTACCACACGCTGAAAACTACGCAGCCGCGTGCGCTGCGCATACCGCGAAGCGGACAGGAGCGGGTGTATTATCTGGTAGTACGTTTCCTTACCTCGGCTTTTTCACTCAAGCTGGAAGACTTGGCCGATGAGTGGTTTATCAGCCGTGCTACGCTACAAAACGACATGGCTGACGTACGCGAATGGCTCCAGCGCTATCAACTGACGCTCGAAACACGTCCGCGCCACGGAATGAAATTATTCGGCAGCGAAATGGCGATCCGCGCCTGTCTGACGGATCTGCTGTGGAAACTGGCCCAGCAGGATAACCTTAACCCGCTGGTCACCGAAGTGGCACTTAACGCTGGCGTCCCGGAACAGCTGGCGACATTGCTGGACGCCTGTTTTACCCGGCACCATATTCGTCTGACTGACGAAGGGGAGCTGTTTATACGCCTGTATTGTGCGGTAGCGGTGCGCCGCATTAGTGAAGGCTACCCGCTGCCTGACTTTGCTGTTGAAGAGGTAGACGATAACGTGCGCGAGGCCGCACGCGATCTTACTGCAGTGCTGGCAACACTTGCCGGTAAACCCCTTTGCGCGCCGGAGGAAAACTGGCTGCGGGTTCATATTGCTGCCCGTCAGATTCAGGACATCGCACCCAGCGCCATCAACGCCGACGATGATGAAGCGCTGGCAAACTACATCCTGCACTACATCAATACCCACTATAATTACAACCTGCTTAACGATACGCAGCTTCATGCCGATCTATTGACCCATATTAAAACCATGATCACCCGCGTGCGTTATCAAATAATGATCCCCAATCCGCTGCTGGAGAATATTAAGCAGCACTATCCGATGGCGTGGGATATGACGCTTGCCGCCGTTTCCGGCTGGGGAAAATACACGCCGTATACCATCAGTGAAAACGAAATCGGCTTTCTGGTGCTGCATATCGGCGTCGGTCTGGAGCGCCATTATAATATCGGTTATCAACGACAGCCGCGGGTGCTGCTGGTGTGCGATGCCGGTAACGCGATGGCACGGATGATTGAAGCGGTGCTGGCACGTAAATATCCGCAAATTGACGTTACGCGCACGCTGACCCTGCGTGATTATGAACAATGCGAAAACATCGGGGAAGATTTTGTGATTGCTACCGCGCGGGTCAGTGAGAAAGACAAGCCGGTGGCGATAATCTCGCCGTTTCCGACCGACTATCAGCTGGAGCAGATCGGCAAGCTGGTGCTGGTTGACCGCACCCGCCCGTGGATGCTCAATAAATATTTCGACGCCGCGCATTTTCTTCTTATCGATGAACCGGTCGATCAACAAACGCTGTTTAAACGATTGTGCAATCAATTACAGGATGAAGGCTTTGTCGATGCTGAATTTCTCGGGTCGGTCACCGAGCGAGAGGCGATTGTCAGCACCATGCTGGGTGATGGCATTGCATTGCCGCACGCCCTGGGCCTGCTGGCGAGGAAAACCGTGGTCTATACGGTGATTGCCCCCCAGGGGATCGGCTGGGGCGATGAAACAGCGCATGTGATCTTTTTACTGGCGATCAGTAAAAGTGAATATGAAGAGGCGATGGCGATCTACGATATTTTTGTCACGTTCCTGCGCGAACGCGCCATGGCGCGGCTTTGCGCCTGTAAGGATTTTAGCGAGTTTAAAGCGGTAGCGATGGAGTGCGTCAGCCGGTTTTGATCGTCAGGAAAGGGTGAGCGGCGACTCCGTTTACCCTGTTTAACGCAAATGATGCACGACCTGATTGCTGCTTCCGCGCCAGATCAGCGCCGGATCTTTTAGCGCCTGCACAAATTTACCGTCCACCAGCACGTTGATCAGATCCACGATCTGCTTTTGTGCGTCATCCAGTTCATCAAGTTTGTAGCCGGTCCACATCCAGATATCTTTGCCGGGACACTCCGCGCGGATCCGCTGCACCAGCGCGAGGATCGCCGGGACGTTTTGCGGATGCAGGGGATCGCCGCCGGAGAGAGTGATCCCCTGACGTTTGATCCGCGTATCGTTGAGATCGCGAATGATGTGATCGGCCATTGCATCGGTAAACGGCTGCCCGGAATTAAGCCGCCAGGTGCTTTTGTTGTAGCAGCCGGGGCATTCGTGGACGCATCCGGAGACAAACAGCGTGCAGCGCGTGCCGGGGCCGTTAACGATATCAACAGGATAATACTGGTGGTAATTCATTTTTATTTCCTGGGCGCTGTAATGCCGGGTGGCGCGATGCTTACCCGGCCTACAATGGGTATGGTTTTACCGTGTACGCGTTGTTGCCCTCATCCACCTGGGCCCGAACTTAACCAATTTGTCCGTTGCCCAGATGCTTAACGCGGCGCTTCACTTCTTCCTGCTTGCCGGCGTTAAAAGGCCGGGCGTCCGGACTGCCTAAATATCCGCATACGCGCCGCGTTACCGACACGCGTGCCGCATCGTGATTCCCGCATTTCGGGCAGGTAAACCCTTTGCTGGTACATTCAAACTCGCCGGTAAAACCGCACTCGTAGCACTCATCAATTGGCGTATTGGTGCCGTAATACGGCACGTGCTGATAGCTGTAATCCCAGACATCTTCCAGCGCTTTCAGGTTATGCTGAATATTCGGATATTCGCCGTAGCAAATGAAGCCGCCGTTGGCCAGCGGCGGATACGGCGCTTCGAAATCGATTTTATCGTACGGATTCACCTTTTTTTCCACGTCGAGGTGGAAGCTGTTGGTGTAATAGCCTTTATCAGTCACGCCCGCGACTACGCCGAATTCGGCGGTATCCAGACGACAGAAGCGGTCGCACAGATTCTCACTCGGCGTGCTGTACAGGCTAAACCCGTAGCCGGTTTCGTCTTTCCACGCTTCCACCGCGTCGCGCAGGCGCTCAACAATCGCAATACCTTTCGCCCGCAGCGCATCGCTGTCGTACAGATGCTTATCGCCAAACAGCGCATTAATGGTTTCATGAATACCGATATACCCCAGCGAAATCGACGCGCGGCCGTTTTTGAAAATTTCAGAAACGTCATCATCGGCTTTTAACCGTACGCCGCAGGCACCTTCCATATAGAGGATCGGTGCTACCCGTGCTTTGACGCCTTCCAGGCGGGCGATACGGGTCATCAGCGCTTTGCGTGCCAGAACCAGACGCTGATCCAGCAGCTTCCAGAATGCGGCCTCGTTGCCTTTCGCTTCCAGCGCAATACGCGGCAGATTGAGGCTGATCACGCCGAGGTTATTACGGCCATCGTGGATCTGCTCGCCGTTCTCGTTTTCCCATACGCCAAGAAAGCTGCGGCAGCCCATCGGCGTTTTAAACGAGCCGGTGACTTTTACCACCTGATCGTAGTTAAGAATATCGGGATACATCCGTTTGCTTGCGCACTCCAGCGCCAGCTGTTTGATGTCATAGTTGGCATCGCCCGGTTTATGATTCAGGCCGTCGCGGATGGCGAAAACCAGCTTCGGAAACACCGCGGTTTTACGGTTTTTACCCAGACCGGCAATGCGGTTACGCAGAATCGACTGCTGGATCAGGCGCGATTCCCAACTCGTTCCGAGGCCAAAGCCAAAGGTGACAAACGGCGTTTGCCCGTTGGCGGTATGCAGGGTGTTCACTTCATATTCAAGCGACTGGAACGCGTCGTAACACTCTTTCTCGGTGCGCGAATGCGCGTAGCCATTGGCATCCGGGATTTGCCACTCTTCCGCTGTTTTGCGATGTTTATTAAAGCTTTCGGTGACAAACGGGGCCAGCACTTCATCAATGCGGTTAATGGTCGTGCCGCCATAGATATGGCTGGCCACCTGGGCGATGATCTGCGCGGTGACGGCCGTGGCGGTAGAGATGGATTTAGGCGGTTCAATCTCGGCATTGCCCATTTTAAAGCCCTGGGTCAACATGCCTTTCAGGTCGATCAGCATACAGTTGAACATCGGGAAGAACGGCGAATAGTCGAGATCGTGATAGTGAATATCGCCGCGCTCGTGCGCCTGCACCACATCACGCGGCAGCAGATGCTGACGGGCGTAGTGCTTGGCGACAATACCCGCCAGCAGATCGCGCTGGGTCGGGATCACTTTACTGTCTTTGTTGGCATTCTCGTTCAGCAGCGCAGAGTTCGTCTGCTCGACCAGACCGCGAATTTCCTGGTTCAGGCGACCGCGCTTTTCACGTTCGATATCGCGGTCATGGCGATATTCAATATAGGCACGAGCCAGCTGCTTGTAAGGACCGGACATTAACTGGTTTTCAACCGCCGTCTGGATCTCGTTGATATCGACCTGCGCACGGTCCTGCATTTGCTGACTAATGATGTCTGCGACGGTGGCGCAATAGTCTGCGTCATCGACTCCCGCTGCTTTAGCTGCACGCAGAATAGCTTCCTGGATGCGCTCTGATTTGAATGGCGCTTTACAGCCATCTCGTTTCATCACATGCGGTGTCATGATCACTCCATAGTAAAAAGAACAGGTTATCCACAAGAGAAAGGAAGCGCCGGACGATTTTAATCGTGTTGGTATCCAGAGACTTCCGTCAGACTTGGCCCTTTTTATCCACAACCCATGAACAGGGGTATGGTGCAATAATAGCCGAAAAATACCATATATAGGGCCGGGCGGCATTCTAATGCCTATATGTAGTGCTTTCACCAAAGATGTTTGCATTTTTATTGATGCAGAACAAAGTAAAAAGGAGACAGCGCGCAGGACGGGCGCTACAGCGAAGAGGATATTTTCATACTTATTTATTAGGTGAATGAGTGATAAAAGCAGACTGCCCGGTTAACCCGGGCAGTCGATATGGCCTGTTTTTCCCACTCGTTTAGGGGGTTTGCTGTAGCCACCAGATCGCTTCAAAGGGCCGCAATGTCATGGCCCCGGGCTGCGCGGCGGTTTCATCGTAGTTGCTGAGAAGCACCTCCCACGCGCCGTGTCTGGTTTCCGGCTGCCAGTTCTGGCACTCACCGCTCAGGTTGGCGATGGTCAACAGCGTTTGTCCCTGCCACTGACGCCGGTAGCACCAAATATGCGGATGGTCGGGCAGCAAATCCTCGTAGTCGCCCCAGGTCAGCACCGGCTGCGTTTTTCGCAGCGCAATCAGCGTCTGATAGGTGTAAAACACCGACTGCGGATCGTTTAAGGCGGCAGCAACGTTGATCTCACGCGCGTTAGCGTTGACGCCGATCCACGGCTCGCCGGTGGTAAAGCCCGCGTTCGGACCGTCATTCCACTGCATCGGTGTGCGGCTGTTATCCCGCGAACGCACCGCCAGAATATCCAGCAGCTCCTGCGCATCGCGTCCGTTGACCCGCTGTTCAGCGAACATGTTATGGCTTTCAACATCGTGATAATCGGTGATGCGCGTGAAGTGCGGATTGGTCATGCCAATCTCTTCCCCCTGGTAGATATAAGGGGTGCCCTGCATACCGTGCAGCACCATTGCCAGCATTTTGGCGGCGGGTACCCGGTACTGGCCTTCATCGCCGAAGCGCGACACGATGCGCGGCTGATCGTGGTTACACCAGAACAGCGCATTCCACGCCCGCTGATGCATTCCCTGCTGCCAGTGGCGGAACAGCGCCTTCAGCGCGACAAAATCCGGCTGAGCCTGAGTCCACTTTTCGCCGTTGGGATAATCCACTTTCAGGTGATGAAAGTTGAAGGTCATCGACAGCTCGCTACCGTCCAGTGCGGCATACTGTTGACAGTGTGCCAGCGACGTCGAGGACATCTCACCCACCGTCATTAACCCGCGCGGCGTGAACACCTCGCGGCTCATTTCCTGTAAAAACGCGTGCGCATGCGGACCGTCGGTATAGAAACGTCGTCCATCGCCCAGTAAATCGTCCGGGAAGGTCAGATCTTTGGAAATCAGATTGATGACGTCCAGCCGCAGCCCGTCAACGCCGCGATCGGCCCAGAAAGCACAGACCTGCTTTAGTTCAGCGCGGACCGCCGGATTCTCCCAGTTCAAATCCGCCTGCTCCGGAGCAAACAGGTGCAGATAATATTGCTCACTGTCTGCCTGCCAGCGCCACGCGCTGCCGCCGAATTTTGAACGCCAGTTATTGGGGGCCACGTCGGGTGTCCCCTCGCGCCAGAAGTAAAACTCACGATACGGACTGGTTTTATCCAGCGCCTCGCGAAACCACGGATGCTGGGTAGAGGTATGGTTAAACACCATGTCGAGAATAATGCGGAGGCCGCGCGCTTTTGCCGCCGCCACCAGCGCGTCGAAATCATCCAGCGAGCCGTAAGCGGGATCGATAGCGGTATAATTTGCCACATCGTAGCCGTTATCGACCTGGGGAGAGATATAAAACGGTGTCAGCCAGAGCGCATCAACGCCCAGCGTTTTCAGGTAATCCAGATGCTGCGTAACGCCGCGTAAATCGCCGGTGCCGCTGCCGGTGGTGTCCTGAAAGCTCTTCGGATAAATTTGATAGATAACGCCGTTTTGCCACCAGTGGGGAAGGGTATTCATGATTATTTCCTGATAAAACGAAAGGGCGCAATTGCGCCCTGAAGAGTTATACAATCTGTAACGTGCCCTGACGCTGCTTACGCTGATACATCATGATGGTGAGAACGACCGGGATCACAATGGCAATAACCATCGCCAGGCCGAAGACCTCCCAGTAGCGCGTCTGGATAGACAAAATACCCGGCAGGCCGCCGACGCCAATGCCGTTAGCCATCACGCCGTACAAACCGCAGAGCAGTCCCGCCATCCCGGAGCCGATCATCCCGCAGAGCATGGGAAAACGGTATTTAAGATTGACGCCGTACATCGCCGGTTCGGTAACGCCAAGGAAGGCGGAAATCGCCGCCGGAACGGTGATTTCCCGCTCATTATGTTTGCGGCTGATAATAATAATGCCGAGAACCGCGGACGCCTGAGCGATGTTTGACAGCGCGATCAGCGGCCATACCGGCGTGCCGCCGAGGTTCTGGACCATCTGCATATCAATCGCCAGCGTCGTCTGATGCACGCCGGTGATCACCAGCGGTGCATACAGGAATCCAAACAGCGCCGCCCCGACCGGGGCAAAACTGCCGGTCATCAGGTGACGCACCGCAAAGGCCACGCCATCGCCAATCATGCGGCCAAACGGACCAATCAGCGCGTGGGCGAGGAAAACCGCCAGCAGCAAAGAGCACACTGGCACCACCACCAGATACAGGTAGCTCGGCACAATGCGCTTCAGATTATTTTCAATCACGCCAAGTGCCAGACCGGCAAGCAGCGCCGGGATCACCTGCGCCTGATAGCCGACTTTAGCGATGCTGAACAGGCCAAAGTTCCACACTTCAGGTGCCTGCTGCCCAAGTAAGTAAGCGTTCATTAACTGCGGAGAAACCAGCGTAACGCCAAGAACGATCCCAAGGATCGGTGTGCCGCCCATTTTGCGCACCGCCGACCAGCAGATGCCTACCGGCAGGTAGAAGAAGATCGCTTCGCCTATCAGCCATAAGAAATCGTTGATCGTCTGTAGCGTCGGATGCATTTGTGCCAGCGTCTGACCATTGCTCATCGGCAGATCGCCAATCACGTTACGAAAGCCGAGGATCAGGCCGCCGCTTATCAGCGCGGGTAACAGCGGGAAAAAGATCTCCGCAAAGTGGGAGATGAGCTGCTCGTACCACTTCATATTCTGCCGCGCCGCTTTTTTGGCCTGCTCTTTATCGGCGCGCGCCTGGCCGGTAGTGGTCAGCAGGACCTGATAATAGTCGCCGACCTCCGTGCCAATCACCACCTGAAACTGGCCGGCATTGGTAAAACAGCCTTTCACCATCGGTAATTCTTCAATGGCTTTGGGATCGGCCTTCGCAGGTTCATTGAGTACGAAGCGCAGGCGGGTAATGCAGTGGCTGACGGTGGCGATATTCTCGCGGCCACCCACCAGCTCGACCAGACGATCGATATCCTGTTGGTTAACTTTACTCATCGCAAATCTCGTGGCAGATAAAAGAAGGGGAAGTGGCGCAGAGAATATATCGTCGTCGAAAAAGTGAAAACGGGAACGTTCCCGAAACGTCGCGACGATCACATAAATCGTCTTTTTCAGATCAGGAGAGGGTGGAGGGAATAACGATTTGTTTTGGTTCGCTGTGGCCGTTTATCTGTGCGATCAGCTGGCACGCTGCCTGCTTTCCGGCCTCGGCATAGCCAGGATCGACGGTGACGATTTCCGGATGCAAAAATTTGATCAGCGGCGTATTGCCGACGCTGGCGAGCTGCACGGTTTCAATACGCTGTTCCTGTAAATATTTGCTGGCCCCCAGCGCCAGGGTATCAGTCGCGCACACCAGCGCGGTCGTCTCTGGCGTCAACACCTCAGCCACGCGCTCGTAACCCTGCTTCATGGTCAGGCCCGGCAGCGCGGAGAGAGTGGGCAGGTTGTGTTTCTCGCAGAAGGTTAACCAGGCCTGATGGCGACGCAGCCCGGTGGTGACATCGTGATGGGGTACCCCAAGATAGCTAATGTGCCGGTGCCCGCGATCGTAAAGCTGCTGCATCAGGATACGGATCGCGACCTCATCGTCATAACAAACAGAGGCGAAACCGGGGGCCTCACGAGCCAGCAATACCAGGGACGACTGCCAGCTTGCCAGCATCGGGGCATCAATGCCGGTAAAACCAAACAGCACTACGCCGTCAATGTTGCGACGCCGCAACATGCCCAAATGCTCCGCGACCATGGTGGCCGAAAACTGGCTTTCGATCATGATCGGATCGTAACCCTGCTCATAAAACACCGGCAGCATAGTCTGCACCGCCAGATTTTCCGACAGTGAGTCCAGACGGGTAACGATAATGGCCACGACTTTGTCGCTTTGCCCACGCATGGCACGCGCCGAGCGGGAGGGAGAGAAACCGTGCTGCTGCATAACCGCTTCAACGCGCTCGCGAGTACGCTCACTGACGCCGCTTTCATTGTTTAATACGCGGGAAACCGTGGATTTTCCCACGCCGCTTAAGCGTGCAATGTCTTTGATCGTCAGCCGGTTTTGCATCCTGTCGTCCTGTGGAGTGAAACAACGTAACAAAAGAGCTTAACTTTACCCGGCTTAACTTCAATGGGCAAAGTTTGGTTTAGGATTGGTTTAGTTACATAACGGTATGATATTGCCACAATGATATTGATGGTATTGATAAGACGATACCCTTGATGGCGTTTGAGTATCCCCCCTTTAACTTACCGGAGGCTGTATGGACCCTGATCCCACACCTCTCCCGCGACGGAGAGCAATAACCATCCGGTAAGCCAGTTTTTTCACTGCCTTAGCGGATCTGTAAGGCAGTGACGTCTTTTACGTCCCTGTTATTAATGAATTGCCTGTCAGGTAAGGACTTGTCACGCCTGACAGATTATCTGCGTCCCCATCTGCGGGGCGCGGAGGGACTTATCATGCTAAAAAACAAGACCTGGCAGTTTTTTGTCCGTCTTCATCGCCATTTACCGCGTCGTCTGGTGCAGCGCGAGCAGTTACCTGATGCTAAAAATCTGACTGGCGCGGCCATTCCGTCTTCGCTGAGTGAACAGTGCCTGAAGGCCGCGAAAATGGACGAGCGCGAATTGTGGCACGCGTTTAACAGTCATCCGGAAGGGCTAAATCCGGCGGAGGTACAGACCGCCCGCGCCCGTTACGGTGAAAACAAGCTCCCTGCTGAACAGCCTGCGCCATGGTGGGTACATTTATGGACCTGCTACCGTAATCCATTTAATTTGCTGCTGACCGTATTGGGGATTGTGTCGTATGCCACGGAGGATCTCTTCGCGGCGTCGGTCATTGGCCTGATGGTCGCGATTTCGACGCTGCTTAATTTTATTCAGGAAGCGCGCTCCACCAAAGCCGCTGACGCCCTGAAAGCGATGGTCAGCAACACCGCCACGGTACTGCGGGTAGTTAATGAGAAGGGCGAAAACGGCTGGACGGAGCTGCCCATTGACCGCCTGGTGCCGGGCGATATAGTTAAACTGGCGGCAGGCGACATGATCCCGGCGGACCTGCGCGTGCTTCAGGCGCGCGATCTGTTCGTGGCGCAGGCTTCACTGACCGGCGAATCCTTGCCGGTGGAGAAAGTGGCTCATAGCCGTCAGTCGCAGCAAACCCATGCGCTGGAGTGCGATACGCTGTGCTTTATGGGGACCAACGTGGTGAGTGGCACGGCACAGGCATTGGTCATTGCCACCGGCGGCAACACCTGGTTTGGTCAACTGGCAGGACGAGTGAGCGAGCAGGCCAGTGAGCCAAATGCGTTCCAGAAAGGCATTGGTCGCGTCAGTATGCTGCTGATCCGCTTTATGATGGTAATGACGCCGCTGGTGCTCCTCATCAACGGTTATACCAAAGGTGACTGGTGGGAAGCGGCGCTGTTCGCGCTTTCCGTGGCGGTCGGCTTGACGCCGGAAATGCTGCCAATGATCGTCACTTCCACACTGGCGCGCGGCGCGGTAAAACTGTCGAAGCAAAAAGTGATCGTCAAACATCTGGATGCGATCCAGAACTTTGGCGCAATGGACATCCTGTGTACCGATAAAACCGGCACCCTGACGCAGGATAAAATCGCGCTGGAAACGCATACCGATATCTCCGGCAAAACCAGCGATCGGGTGCTTCATTCGGCATGGCTTAATAGCCATTATCAGACCGGGCTGAAGAATCTGCTGGATAAGGCAGTGCTCGAAGGCGTTGATGAAGAGACCGCACGCGGGCTGTCAGAACGCTGGCAAAAAGTGGATGAAATCCCGTTTGATTTTGAGCGTCGTCGTATGTCCGTAGTGGTTACAGAGCAGCCGAATGTGCATCTGTTGATTTGCAAAGGCGCACTACAGGAAGTGCTTAACGTCTGCGCGCACGTTCGTCATAACGGCGCTATTGTTCCGCTGAGTGACGAGATGCTGCGCGAGGTGAAGCAGGTGACCGACACGCTTAACCGTCAGGGATTACGCATCGTGGCGGTAGCAACCCAGTATCTTCCGGCGCGGGAAGGGGACTATCAGCGGATAGATGAATCGGATCTGATCCTCGAAGGCTATATCGCGTTTCTCGATCCGCCAAAAGAAAGTACTGCGCCAGCATTACACGCCCTGAAAGCCAGTGGTATCACCGTCAAGATCCTCACCGGCGACAGTGAACTGGTGGCGGCCAAAGTCTGTCACGATGTGGGGCTGGACGCAGGGGTGGTGGTAACCGGCAGCGATATCGAAACGCTGAGCGACGATGAACTGGCGGGGCTGGCCCGGCGCACCACGCTGTTTGCCCGTCTGACGCCGCTGCATAAAGAACGCATTGTCACTCTGCTCAAGCGAGAAGGGCACGTTGTCGGCTTTATGGGTGACGGCATTAACGATGCGCCTGCGCTGCGGGCGGCAGATATTGGCATTTCCGTGGACGGCGCGGTAGATATTGCCCGTGAAGCGGCGGACATTATCCTGCTGGAAAAAAGCCTGATGGTGCTGGAGGAGGGGGTCATTGAAGGACGACGCACTTTTGCCAACATGCTGAAATACATCAAAATAACCGCCAGTTCGAACTTCGGTAACGTCTTTAGCGTGCTGGTCGCCAGCGCCTTCCTGCCGTTCCTGCCGATGCTGCCGTTGCACCTGTTGATCCAGAACCTGCTGTACGATGTGTCCCAGACGGCGATACCGTTTGATAACGTTGATGACGAGCAGATCCAGAAGCCGCAACGCTGGGATCCAACCGATCTGGGCCGCTTTATGATCTTTTTCGGCCCCATCAGTTCGATTTTCGATATCCTGACATTTTGTCTGATGTGGTGGGTGTTTCATGCCAATACGCCGGAAACGCAGACGCTGTTCCAGTCCGGATGGTTTGTCGTGGGATTACTGTCGCAAACGCTGATTGTGCATATGATCCGCACCCGTCGTCTGCCGTTTATTCAAAGTCGTGCTGCATGGCCGCTCATGGTGATGACGCTGCTGATAATGGTTATCGGTATTGCCCTGCCGTTCTCACCGCTGGCAGGCTATTTCCAGCTACAGGCTTTGCCGCTTAGCTATTTCCCATGGCTGATCGCCATTCTGGCGGGATACATGACATTGACGCAGCTGGTGAAAGGGTTTTATAGCCGCCGGTACGGCTGGCAATAATTTCTGATTGTTCTCTATCGGCCTGATATGACTGACGATCGGGCCGATAGCGCTGTCAAAGATGGACAATAAGATAACCCATGAAGAAGACCACGAAGATCATCAGGAGCCAGCAAAACTGATAAAAGGCATTTTTGGCCCCCATGCCATAGCGGGCGACGGAAGTGAGTCCGCGATCGATATGGCGGGCGGAGACCTGGCGAAAACGCCAGATATAGTACAGACAGTAGAGAATAAACGGCACGGCAACCACGAGCGCCGCCGCTTTGGAGAACACACTGCCCACAACGGCAGCAATAATAAAACAACAGAGATAAACCAGCGCAGCCGTGGATTCCATTTTTTTTAACTGGCTGCGTATCTCTTCAGCATGTAATTCTTGCCAGCGGCGAAGCGTGCTGGGGCTGAAACCATATTTTTCACACACTTCTTTATTGGGAATGCCGCTTTTACACTGCTGGAGAATGTCGGCAATTTCGGCTTCGCTAAAACGTAACTTTGCCATTATCTCTCCTTTTCCCTCTGGCTGATCACGCCGGGCAAACGTCTCTTACCCGGCGCAGCAGACACTTAACGGCGTACGGCGATAGCTTCGATCTCAATTTTTACATCTTTCGGCAGGCGAGCCACTTCCACGCAGGAGCGTGCCGGAAACGTTGCATTATGCTCGGTGAAAAACGCTTCATACGTTGCGTTGACGGTCGCGAAATCGTTCAGATCTTTGACGAAAACGGTGGTTTTAACAATATCGCCCACCTTCAGGCCCGCCGCTTCAACGATAGCCTGTACATTTTCCAGCGACTGACGTGCCTGAGCAGAGACATCATCCGGTACGCTACCGGTTTTAGGATCAACCGGGATCTGACCGGAGGTAATGATCATGCTGCCCAGGTCGACGCCCTGAACATACGGGCCGATAGCGGCTGGTGCATTTTCCGTCGCAATTGTTTTAGACATACTTTCTCCTGACGTGATTTAAAGGCCAACTAGGGAGTGCCAGTATACAAGTTTGTGCGCCGATTTGGCATTTCTTGTACGCAAAATACAAAAAGGATCGCTATTAGACGATCCTTTATCTGACTGAAAAATAGATTATTTATTAACAATAGCCCACGCCATTTCCCGGCATGACTGCTGTTAACAACAATATCAATTTGCCAGTACAACCTGGTGGGAGAATTCTTTCTCACAATATTTACATTTTAGTGCAATATCGCCGGGACGTTTTTTGACGCTAAAGCTGGAGTTGACCGGTTCCGCGTGACTAATGCAGTTGCTGTTAGGGCAAATCAATACGGCATCAATTCGTTCAGGTAACTTCGGGTGTGATTTTCCTACCACTTCATAATCATCAATACGATTAACCGTCGCCAGCGGGGCGTAAAGCGCCAGCTGATCAACCTGTTCATCGGTCAAAAAGGTGTTTTCGATTTTAATAATATCTTTGCGGCCCATCGCACCGGACGGCAGATTCAGACCCACCGTAACCCGCTGTTCAGTCTCAGTCAGTTTAAACAGCGTCAACAGCCGGAAGCCGACCTGAGCAGGAATATGATCGATGACGGTACCGCGTTTAATGGCTTCAACCTGCAATTTATTATCGTGTGTCATGGCCTTCCCCTTACAGTGCGAAATCGTGATTCAAAACCAGAGCCAGCAGTGCCTGACGGGCATAAATACCGTTGCCCGCCTGCTGGAAATACCAGGCGTGCGGCGTTTTGTCGACGTCTGTGGCGATCTCATCAATACGCGGCAGCGGATGCAGCACTTTCATATTGTCGCGTGCGCCGTGAAGGTCGCTGGCGCGCAGCACAAACTGTGCTTTCACGTTGGCATACTCTGAGGGATCAAGACGCTCTTTTTGTACCCGCGTCATATACAGAATATCGACATCGGTCACTACCTCGTCGATCGCGTGGTGCACGCTCCAGGCGATCCCTTTTTCATCAAGCATATCGAGGATGTACTGCGGCATTGCCAGCGCATCCGGAGCGATAAAACAGAACCGGTTGCCGCTGAACTTGGCCAGCGCCTGCGCCAGTGAATGTACTGTGCGGCCGTATTTCAAATCCCCCACCATCGCGATGGTCAGATTTTCCAGCCGTCCCTGCGTTTCCTGGATGGTAAACAGGTCCAGCAGCGTTTGCGTCGGATGCTGATTGGCACCGTCACCCGCATTCAGTATGGGCACCGTACCAGAGAATTCGGTTGCCAGACGGGCCGCGCCTTCCTGCGGATGACGCATGACGATGGCGTCAACATAGGTGCTAATTACAGAGATCGTATCCGCCAGCGTTTCGCCTTTTTTGCCCAGCGACGTATTGGCGCTGTCGGAGAAACCGACCACGCTGGCGCCCAGGCGATGCATCGCCGTCTCAAATGACAGGCGAGTCCGCGTTGACGCTTCAAAGAAACAGCTGGCAATCACCTTATGCTTTAACAGTTCCGGCTGTGGATTTGCTTTTAATTTTGCAGCCGTGACCAGTACCAGTTCCAGCTCTTCACGGCTGAGATCGTTTATGGAAATGATATGTCTTTGAAATAACGGATTAGCCATTTTTATCTCCTGACGCCTGGGCAAAAAAAAGCCCCTACAATGAGGGGCTTCGAGAATAGAGAGGGCAACGGAAAGGAAAACGGCAGGCCCGCACCCTGTTTCAGGCGCGCTAAGACGTTATGTCGCAGACACTGGACCATGCTTCCCTCCGGCAAATTGTCCGCGATTATACTCAGCTCTAAATTGGGATCAAGCTATTGATGCCGATTATAATCCACGCAAACGGTTTTAATGCATAAATAATCATAGTAAATGTATTTTTATTCTTTGGTGAATAACATCACCGTTTGTTGTAATCATGGTACGTATAGCAGTGTGAGGCGCAAAGCCGTAAGGCAGCAGTCTCCCGGCACAGAAATCTGCGCCAGCGCAAATCTCCGCTAAAAACGGCTGGCAGGGCAGAAAGATTAGTCGTATAAAGATGGAAATGAAACGATGTTTTAATTAAGAGGGTTTATCATGATCGTTGGCAATATCCACCATCTACAGGCCTGGCTACCGGAAGAACTGCGTCAGGCGATTGAACATGTCAAAGCGCATGTCACCGATGCTACGGCAACCGGAAAATATGAAATTGACGGTACCCGCCTGTTTTATATCCTCTCCGAGGATATGACCGAACCCTTCGAAAAACGTCGTGCGGAATACCATGCCCGCTATCTCGATATTCAAATTGTGCTGAAAGGTCAGGAAGGAATGACATTCAGTACACTCCCGGCTGGCGCACCCGATACTGACTGGCTGGCAGATAAAGACATTGCTTTTCTGCCGGAAGGCGCTCAGGAAAAAACAGTAGTGCTGAGCGAAGGCGATTTTGTGGTGTTCTATCCGGGCGAAGTCCACAAGCCGCTGTGTGCGGTCGGCGCACCTGCGCAGGGACGTAAAGTGGTAGTTAAACTGCTGGTCGCCTGACCGGTCTGGCGCTGCGCACAGGCGCAGCGCTGACAACCTGGCCTGTACCTGTATTATGTGGGTGGGTTCAGACGCAGTGCCTTCCATATGTCCATTATGCCCGCATCCATCTTTTCTGCTTCCGGCGCGGTGGTGGACTCCCGCTCCATCTCGTCCGGCCATTTATCGGCCTTACGCGGGCACCAGAAGTTTGGCGGAACCGCATGTCTCGGCGGGGGCAGATGTGAGTCATGTTTCATATAGATGCACAGATAGCTCCAGATTTGGTTCAGCTGCTCCCGTTCTTCCCACTCTCTGGCCAGCAGAAAGCGTGCCTCCACGTTGTACGTTCCCGGCGTGCAGACCGCACCGTACAGGCGGTAGCCCCGGTCTCCCGGCGTGCCGGAAAAGCTGATTTCAGCATACACATCGGCCCAGCGGTAAGAGGTGATGGTCACCGGCCACGTCAGCCACGGCAGACGTGAGCGGTTGTAGTCGAAGAGATAGATTCTCTGCCGTTTACGGTTGAGGCGGATGGGATGGTTGCGGGGAGCGATAAAATACATTTTTAGCGCCATTAACATTAATGATGAAAATGCTATTACACTAATAAAGGCAAGAGCATAAAAACCCATTTCAAAACAGGATGATACAAAGAAAACCATAACTCCAAACATTAAAATAGCTGTAAAAAGCATCCACCCCCATATAACCTCCGTACCATAACGCGGCACCTCCAGATAAATGTCATTCTGCGTTGTCAGCCAGCGCAGCTGCGGCGGTACCAGCTGCGGTTCATGACTCTCGGGCATGTCTTCCCGCCAGCAGGTGACCGGCGGGTTCAGCTTCGGCTGAGGCTCATCAAAAGAAAATAAAGTCATATCAGCAATGTCCTTATAAGGTCATGGCGTTTGGGCAGACCGACATCCTCCCGGAAATAACACGAAAAACAGGCTCAGCGGCGTGCGCGTAAGGCCTTCCATATATCCGTTATGCCCGCATCCCTGTTTTCTGCTTCCGGCGCGGTGGTGGACTCCCGCTCCATCTCGTCCGGCCATTTGTCGGCCTTACGCGGGCACCAGAAGTCCGGCGGAACCGCATGTCTCGGCGGGGGCAGGTGTGAGTCGTGCTTCATATAGATGCACAGATAGCTCCAGATTTGGTTCAGCTGCTGCCGTTCTTCCCACTCTCTGGCCAGCAGAAAGCGTGCCTCCACGTTGTACGTCCCCGGCGTGCAGACCGCGCCGTACAGGCGGTAGCCCCGGTCCCCCGGCGTGCCGGAAAAGCTGATTTCAGCGTACACATCGGCCCAGCGGTAAGAGGTGATGGTCACCGGCCACGTCAGCCACGGCAGACGTGAGCGGTTGTAGTCGAAGAGATAGATTCTCTGCCGTTTACGGTTCAGGCGGATGGGCTGGTTGCAGGGGGCGACAAAATAAACTTTGAAGCCCCAAAGTGCCATCAATAAAAAAATCAATGAGCTGCCCAATGTTATAGATATCATGTCATAGCCTCCATCTCCCCCCTGCATTGAAAAGCCAGAAATAACAAAACCAATGGAAAAAACCACTATAAAAATTGACCACGCAAGCACCCACCCCCATATAACCTCCGTACCGTAACGCGGCACCTCCAGATAAATGTCATTCTGCGTTGTCAGCCAGCGCAGCTGCGGCGGCACCAGCTGCGGTTCATGGCTCTCGGGCATGTCTTCCCGCCAGCAGGTGACCGGCGGGTTCAGCTTCGGCTGAGGCTCATCAAAAGAAAATAAAGTCATATCAGCAATGTCCTTATAAGATCAGCTGTCCAGTGTTGTGGTGAGCTGCAGGCTGTCATCGGGCCGGGTTTTATCCGGCCAGTAGGTGACCGTCAGCTCTGCCCTTGTATAGCGTGACGTATTCAGCGGAAACTCGCCGTCCAGCTGCAGGCCGCGCGGTGTGTCTGCCGTTCCCGACCAGCGCTCCGTCAGAGTGGTCGCAGAAACAGCGGTGGTTATGACCGCCGGCGTCAGCTCGCCACGGCCGATTTTCAGGGGGGATTTTTCATACGTCTGCGGCTCAGGCGCCGTCAGCCCTGCCAGCTTCGCCGCCGAGCCGCTGCGGGCCAGCACCTGCCGCCCGCCGCGGCCGACTGCCATCAGTTCCGCCAGCCAGTCCGATCCCGTGGGGCTGCAGTCGCCCAGCAGGACCCTGGCCGCCACCATCCGGTTTCCCAGCAGTGCCGTGTTATTTGTCAGCTCTGTCAGCCAGTCGCCGCGCAGCTGTGCCGACATTCCACTGGAGATAACATGCAGCGCCGTCATGGCCTCCTGCATCTCCGTGAGGCTCTCCTTATGCCAGCAGATCTTGTCGTCATCCCGTTCGTCTATGTTGCCGAAGCAGGTATGAGTCAGCCAGCGCTCCAGCGGTGAGCGGACGTAACGGTCACCGATAGCAATTAATGTGACCGCCAGAACACCTAACGCAATGCACCAGCCGACGGGGCCAAGCAAAAATGTGCCACTGCTGAACAGGGCAAAATTGCCGGCGGCGCTGAATCCTGTACCTATAAGACCTGAAGCTATTGTTACTGTAGACGCAAGTCCATAAAATCTAGCAGCGACCGTATCTCCTTGATGTTTTAGATCTTTAAATCTCATCCACAGCGCCACCCCGTCCACAATCCCGGCCAGCCCGCCGAGCACTCCGGCCCCTCTTATCAACAGGTCGCCCCGGTTAAACAGGTTCAGCACCGCTGCACTCTGGCCGATAATTTCCACACCGGTTGATAACACGATCAGTGACCCGGACGTCACTGACATTTCCGCAGACACATCTCCCGGCATCGCGGCATTCAGCGCGTTAAGATTGCTGAAGGTGTTCCGCGCCAGTAGCACCGCCAGCACTATGCCCAGTACACCGCTTTGAAGATCGGTGGATATCTCCGGCACAAAGCGCGCAGCACGGCGCATATCCTCCCCGCTCAGCGCAATCTCGCCGTGAGTCAGAGAG
Source organism: Klebsiella sp. RIT-PI-d (assembly GCF_001187865.1). Lineage (NCBI taxonomy): Bacteria > Pseudomonadati > Pseudomonadota > Gammaproteobacteria > Enterobacterales > Enterobacteriaceae > Klebsiella > Klebsiella sp. RIT-PI-d. Next base: position 1,174 of record NZ_LGIT01000012.1, on the reverse strand, counting down.
CTGTCAACCACATCGGACGTCAGGCCGCTGATACCTGACAGTCTCCCCGGATTGTTCAGCGGCGCTGTCAGCCGTACCTGAATTCTGCGGGCAAGCTGTACCGGGTCTGTAATCTGCACCCAGCGCCCGGTGCGGGAGGTGTTCACGGTACGACCGCTTTCTTTCACCGTGCCGCTCAGCACCGGTTTTCCATGTACATTCAACTGGTGATTCAGCAACCGCTGATACTCCCCCACCGTCAGTTCCCCGGAAAATACGGTGACTGCCGGACCGCCATCTGCCACCCACGCCACGCCCTGCAATATTCTCGTCACGCCCAGTTTTGCCTGTTCTGACAGCGTACTTTCCAGCGTGCTGAATGCCCCGCCAATGGCGCTGATCAGGCTGACCATCCGTTGCTGGTAATATTTGCTGTTAACGAAGTTGCTCGCTTCCTTGCTGTTAAGCACTGCTTTCAGGTTCGGATAGGTCAGGGTGCCGTTAAAGACGGCTTCGGAAAAATCGCGTTTATTGCGCAGTAGCGCCATCAGCGGCGGACTGCACGGGTCAGACAGCCAGGTTGCCCATTGGGGCAGTTCATCACCCTTTTCAGATTGCCCGGTATCATATCCAGCCAGCCCTCCCTGCAGACAGGCGGCAAGGGTGCGCAGCTGGCAGGCCCAGCTGAGCACGCTGGTTTCCGGGGAGTAGTCGTTATTCAGAACCGCCAGCCAGAGCGCTGACGCATGAGCGCGGTTAAGATCCTGCCAGATGGCAGATTGTTGTTGCGTGTAATACGCCACATTTCCCTGCCAGGTGTCGGCAAACCTCTCCCGTGCGGGTTCGTCGTAATACTCCTCCATACGATTCAGCGCCTGACGGATTTTTATTGCAACCTGGCTTTCACGGGTGGCGGCATATGATGTTCCCGGAGTACCAGAATCCTTTATCGTCGGGTCATTTTCAATCTGCCGGGCCGTGAAGGTACGTATCTGCACAATGGCATCGGAAATCATCTTCTGGTGGATGTTTTCCGCCTTACCCGTATACGTGGAGAGTGCCGTGATAACATCCAGCCGGGCATGGTTAAGCTCCTGCACCACGCCCACCGGGTCATCCAGCACCAGCGCACAGACCGGGGCAACAAACTGCTGTTGCAGCAGCGCTACCCGGTTGGCCAGCGCAACCTGCTTCT
>NZ_LGIT01000011.1 GCF_001187865.1 Klebsiella sp. RIT-PI-d | reverse complement strand
GCCGCCAGCCAGCGGGCGGCGATCCTCCCTTCAGGCTGTAAAGCCTGCGAGCGCCAGGGCGTGGCGATTTATCCGCTGCGGGTGGCGGCGGTCCCCCGGCGTCTGGTGAGTCCGGGGTGGCTGCCGGCAGTGCCGGAACAGGAAACCGTCCTGTCCGGCGGAGAGTTTAAATATGCGCTGCGAACCCTGCGCGAGGGATACGTTTATATCCTGCTGGATAACACCGTCTGGCAGGGGTATCAGGTGACCGGGGCCGGATTTCTGCGCCAGTTTGATGCGTATGATATGCCGCAGGGTGAGCGCGTGGAGCCGCTGAGCCCGGCCTGCCTGACGCATCATCACGATGTTATCGCCAGCTTTATCAACATTCCTCCGGGGTACAAGGAGGCGAAAGTGGCCTTCAGCAGCGACCCGTGGAGCAGAACGGTGCTGGATGAATACCAGAACGCGACGCGCCCGGATACGCGTTTTATCCACCTGACGCTGGCGGACAATCAGGTCACGGTGAGGGAAAAGAACCGCAGCCTGACGCTGAAGCCGGACCTGAAGGCCCTGACCACGAACGTGCTGGAGTTCGCCACCGAATCGTATCTGAACATCACGGGTGAGGGAGGCAAATCTGAAGGGGCGCACGGATTTTACCCGCGGATGTCGCAGGAGAAGCAGGTTGCGCTGGCCAACCGGGTAGCGCTGCTGCAACAGCAGTTTGTTGCCCCGGTCTGTGCGCTGGTGCTGGATGACCCGGTGGGCGTGGTGCAGGAGCTTAACCATGCCCGGCTGGATGT
>NZ_LGIT01000010.1 GCF_001187865.1 Klebsiella sp. RIT-PI-d | reverse complement strand
AGATTTTGCCTGGCGGCACTAGCGCGGCGGTCCCACCTGACCCCATGCCGAACTCAGAAGTGAAACGCCGTAGCGCCGATGGTAGTGTGGGGTCTCCCCATGCGAGAGTAGGGAACTGCCAGGCATCAAACAAGTGAAAAGCCCATCCTCACGGATGGGCTTTTTGCGTTTTTGTCGTAAAAAAATTTGTCACAACTGCTCTGCCGCTGATCCATAACCACAAGCCATACCCCAGCATATGCGGTAAACTAGGCACGATTTTGCATCAGGATAGCATCTATGACCCACTCCCTTAAGCCCTGGAATACCTTTGGCATTGACCAGTCTGCAAACGAGATTGTCTGTGTCGAAAATGAGCAGCAACTGTTAAGCGCCTGGCAGAACGCCATCCAACAGCATCATCCCGTACTATTATTGGGAGAGGGTAGTAACGTTCTGTTTCTTACCTCTTTTAGTGGCACGGTTATTATTAACCGGATCAAAGGAGTTCACATCGTCGAGCAGGATGATGCCTGGCATATCCATGTTGGCGCTGGGGAAAACTGGCATCATCTGGTGCAATATACGCTGGAGCGGGGGATGCCCGGCCTGGAAAACCTGGCAATGATCCCTGGCTGCGTCGGTTCTTCACCTATCCAGAATATCGGTGCCTATGGCGTCGAATTACAGCATGTTTGTGACTATGTTGATTGCATCGAACTCTCTGGCGGGCAGGCATTACGCCTTCCAGCGTCAGAGTGTCGTTTCGGCTATCGTGATAGTATTTTCAAGCATGAATATCAGGATCGCTACGCTATCGTAGCGGTAGGTCTGCGTCTGCCAAAAGTATGGCAGCCGGTTTTGACCTATGGCGATCTTACGCGTTTTGAACCTGCAACCGTAACGCCTCGCCAGGTATATGACGCTGTTTGCCATATGCGTACCACTAAACTCCCCGATCCTAATGTTAATGGTAATGCCGGAAGTTTCTTTAAAAATCCGGTTATTAGTAGCGAAGATGCGTCTGCACTGTTCTCAGCGTTTCCAGATATTCCACATTATCCGCAGGCAGATGGCTCAGTCAAACTTGCTGCCGGATGGCTTATCGATCGGTGCCAACTTAAAGGGACCCAAATTGGTGGTGCCGCGGTCCATAAACATCAGGCATTAGTGCTGATTAATGCCGGTAATGCTCTCAGTGAGGATATTGTTCAGTTAGCACATCTGGTTCGGCAGCAGGTAGGTGATAAATTTAACGTATGGCTTGAACCTGAGGTTCGTTTTATTGGCGACCATGGTGAAGTTAGCGCTGTGGAGACTATCGCGTGAAAGACAATACCATCCCGTTGACACTAGTATCCATCTTATCTGACGGAGACTTCCACTCAGGCGAACAGTTAGGTGAACAGCTGGGCATGAGCCGGGCGGCAATTAATAAACATATCCAGACGCTACGCGACTGGGGTGTCGACGTTTTTACCGTCCCTGGCAAAGGTTATAGCCTTCCGGAACCCATTCAATTATTAAATGAAGAGCTGATCCGGGGCCAAATTGAATACGGCTCAGTAGCAGTACTCCCGGTGATTGATTCAACTAATCAATATCTTCTGGATCGCATTAGTGAGCTTCAGTCAGGCGATGTTTGCGTGGCTGAATACCAGCAGGCAGGACGCGGACGACGCGGGCGTAAATGGTTTTCACCGTTTGGCGCTAATCTGTATCTCTCAATGTACTGGCGTCTGGAACAAGGACCTGCTGCCGCTATAGGCTTAAGCCTGGTGATTGGCATCGTGATGGCTGAAGTATTGCACGATCTCGGGGCTACACAGGTTCGGGTCAAATGGCCTAACGACCTCTATCTACAAGATCGCAAGCTGTCGGGTATTCTGGTCGAGCTAACCGGGAAAACCGGCGACGCGGCACAGATTGTTATTGGTGCCGGTATCAATTTGGCGATGCGTCGTGTAGAGGAAGATGTTATCAACCAGGGATGGATCAATCTTCAGGAAGCCGGGATCACTATCGATCGTAATACGCTTGCTGTTCGATTAATTAAAGAGTTAAGAACGTCTCTACAGCTTTTTGAACTCGAAGGTCTGACACCTTATCTGTCGCGCTGGGAAAAATTAGACAATTTTATTAACCGGCAGGTTAAACTGATCATCGGTGATAGAGAGATTGTCGGTATTTCACGCGGAATAAATGCGCAGGGCGCACTTTTACTTGAACAAAACGGTGAAATAAAACCGTGGATGGGCGGAGAAATATCGCTTCGTAGCGCAGAATAAAATAAGGGAGCGTTAGCTCCCTTATTTATTTACGTAAGCGGACTTGCCTGACCGCGTGATTAGCACTTTTAGTCATAATCAGGCTGGCTCGCTCACGGGTAGGTAATATATTTTCTTTAAGATTCAATCCGTTAATCTCTCTCCATAGCGAAGTGGCGACATTAACTGCTTCTTCTTCTGACAGCTTCGCGTAGTTATGGAAATAGGAATCAGGATCGGTAAATGCTCCTTCACGGAATCTCAGAAACCGATTGATATACCAGGTTTGTAATAACTCTTCCGGCGCATCAACGTAAATAGAAAAATCTACAAAATCAGAAACAAATACATGATGCGGATCGTGCGGATAATCCATTCCGCTTTGTAATACATTCAGGCCTTCGAGGATCAATATATCCGGCTGAGAAACATTTTTATCGCCGTCAGGGATGACGTCGTATATCAGGTGCGAATATACGGGAGCAGTAGCATTTGGTACGCCTGATTTGATATCAGAAACAAACTTAACCAGTCGATGCATATCATAGGACTGAGGAAAGCCTTTCTTCTTCATTATTCCCCGATCTTTAAGCACCTGGTTTGGATGCAGAAAGCCATCGGTCGTAATAAGTTCTACGCGGCGATGCTCTGGCCAGCGGCTTAACAGCGCCTGTAATACGCGAGCCGTCGTACTTTTACCAACTGCCACGCTACCGGCAATACTGATGATATAGGGGATTCGTTGCCCATTAGTTCCAAGAAATTGCTCAAGCACGGCCTGACGACGCAAATTGGAACTAATGTAGAAGTTGAGCAAACGCGATAGCGGCAGATAAATTTCGGCGACTTCGTCCAGCGAAAGGTCTTCGTTAATCCCTTTTAAGCGGGCGATTTCACCTTCTGTCAGCGTCATCGGAACAGAGTCCCGGAGCGCCGCCCACTGGCGACGGTCGAATTCCATGTAAGGCGTCATTAACGCGAGGTCTTTTTTGCTCATAAACATGTTTCTCGCTGCCCTCCAGTCCTCTACAGGAAGAGTGAACGAAGGCGCGGCACATTTCAGTTAATTTACACAATGGGCAGGAGGTTAACACCAGATGAAAAGGAAGATAAGAAAAAATCGCCTCAAGCCGTTCAATCTTCCTCATAAAAATGATCTATTCCATTATTCGCACGCTGCAAGTACCGTTCAGATTCGGGAATAAATGGTGAATTATTGCTCGGAGATGAGCAAAATTACATCAAATTCGCCCTGTTGCGCATAAAATATGAGCGATAGAACGATTTATGCAATTTTTTAGTTGCATGCCGCCTCATGACTACCTAAAATGCGCGCTACTTGATGCCGACTTAGCTCAGTAGGTAGAGCAACTGACTTGTAATCAGTAGGTCACCAGTTCGATTCCGGTAGTCGGCACCATCAAGTCCGGTGGGGTTCCCGAGCGGCCAAAGGGAGCAGACTGTAAATCTGCCGTCACAGACTTCGAAGGTTCGAATCCTTCCCCCACCACCATTTCTGGCAACGCATAGCGTCGCCTGAGTTGGTTCAGTAAAATGAACCGACTTAAACAGAAAGAACTGGGTAGCCGAGTTTCAGGATGCGGGCATCGTATAATGGCTATTACCTCAGCCTTCCAAGCTGATGATGCGGGTTCGATTCCCGCTGCCCGCTCCAGACGTGCTGATATGGCTCAGTTGGTAGAGCGCACCCTTGGTAAGGGTGAGGTCCCCAGTTCGACTCTGGGTATCAGCACCACTTCTTTATCTCTCCTCCCCTGTTTTCCTTCTGTTATTTTCATTCAACAAGTCGGGCGTGTTGCCTGGTTGATGTGGTGATATCACCGATTTATCCGTGTCTTAGAGGGACAATCGATGTCTAAAGAAAAGTTTGAACGTACAAAACCGCACGTTAACGTCGGTACTATCGGCCACGTTGACCATGGTAAAACAACGCTGACCGCTGCAATCACTACCGTACTGGCTAAGACCTACGGCGGTGCTGCTCGCGCATTCGATCAGATCGATAACGCGCCGGAAGAAAAAGCTCGTGGTATCACCATCAACACCTCTCACGTTGAAT